>JAWRJQ010000093.1:0-14872 GCA_040307385.1 Atopobiaceae bacterium | reverse complement strand
CAAGCTGCACGGTTTCCAGCGGGATCGGGCCAAGAGGGCGGCGGGCTGGACGCAGCTCGGGCGCTATCGTGCGACCCTCGCATTGTCCGCGCCGCTTATGCGGACGCGCCATAGCGTGCCGCCGTCCTCCTCGTTTCGGTAGAGAATCCACGCTCCGGCAACGTTGAAGGAATCGGTGCGGGTGGACACGACGGTATAGCGCCTCCTGCCGTCCAAGGACATCCATTCCAGCGTCCTGCCGCTGCCGGAGATATAGAAGATGCCGCCGTCCGAGACGTTGGGGGAATATGCGGGCAGCGCCGACATGACCTGCGGGTTTCCCCCGTTCAGATCCATGCGGATGAGCTCGTCTTCGGTAGCCGCGTAGATCCTGCCATCGTAGACGCAAAGCCCCGTATAGGAGCCGCTGCTGATGAGGCTTACGTTGCCGCCGTCGAGATCGCTGCTGCAGATGCTGCCGCCCCTGCTGGGATCGACGTAGTAGAGCTTTCCATCGACGATATTCAGGCAGCGGTATTCCATCGCCCCGTTGAGCTGCGTCATCGCCCATGTGCCGGGATCGATTCTGTACAGGTATCCGGTGCCGGCGCTGTCATAGAGATAGAAGGCATCGTCGACGATGTAGAGCTGCCCGCCACGGGAATCGCATACGGTTTCCGTCGTCGCCGTCTTGGGATCGATGCGGACGATATCGTCTTCTGTGCAGCAGTAGATCCAGCCATCGTAGTACTGCAGGCTGTACGCTCCGATATCCGATGCGACGATCTTCACCGCCCCCGTATGGGGGTCCATCTGAAAGACGCTCCCGTCCAGCACGAAGGACACGCCTTCTCCGCTGTATGCCGCGCATGGCCCCTCGTCTGCGGCCATGTTGCCTGCAAGGCTCCCGTTTCGCGCGTCGAAAGACGCTCCGGCGATGCCGATTCCCGGGGCATCGGAAAACCCCTGCCTATAGCCATCGGCATAGCCCGACTCGAAGGCATCCGACTCCCCCGCAACCCCGCCTTGCGCAGCGCCTTCCCTCCATAAGAAGACGAAGGAGGCTGCAAGCAGGCATACGCAGACCACTGCGAGAGATGCCGAGATCGCCCTCTTCCACACCCGCCGCTCGCGCCTGACGGCAGCCAGCAGCTCTCCGATATCCTGGAAGCGGTCCTTCGGGTCAAAGGCCGTGCAGCGCCCGATCAGCGCCGCGAGGGCATGATCGGCGAGGGCGGTATCCGCATCAACCCTTCCCTCCTGCCCCGTAGCCATGTACAGCATGAGCGTGCCCAGGGCATACACCTGCGTGTCGGGCGAGGCCAAGCCGGTCCGGCCCAATTCCGGGGGAAGGTAGGCGCTCATGGAGGAAAGGGGAAGATCCCGATTCCCCATCCGAACGTCCCCGCCTCTTTGCACCACGATGGCATCCGGATGGATGCATCCCCACCTCTCCTCTGCATCCTCCGGTTGCCGATTCCCCAGCAGGATGCACAGCTGCTCGACGATAAAGAGGATGTCGCGGGAGCTCAGGATCCCGTCCTCGGCGACGATCTCCGACACCGTGCGCTCCGTCTTGTCCCGCCATGCGAACCGTGGCTTGCCGTGCATAGATATCACCTTCCGGATGACACGGGATGGTCGTTCGCCCCATCCAGCCTAACGCACCACAGCCTGCCGCCATCCTCCTCGTTGTGGTAGAAAACCCAGCCTCCTGCGATGTTGAAGTCCCGCGCACGGTTTCCGGATATCCGCTCGCGGATACGGCCGTCGAAAGAGCACCGGTAGATCATCCCATCCGACAGATCGAGGAAGCAGATGCCGTCCTCGGTGGCATTGAGCGTCGAGGCCCGCACCTCGAGAAGCACCACGGCCTCGCCGGTATCGAGATCTATCCTGACCAGCTTCCCCTCGCCGCTCTCGATGAAGGAGCAGAAGATGCTGCCGTCGAACAGGCAGGCGCTGCGGCACTCCCCCTCGGCGAGCTTTGCCCCGTTCCCCCCGGACATATCGCTGCGGTACAGCGCACGGTCGCCGCCGTCGATGTAATACAGGCTCTCCCCATCCATATACAGGTACTCCGCATCGGGCAAGCCGTTTAGGGCGGTCGCCTCGCCAGTTGCGGCGTCCAAGCGGTGCAGGCCGTCATCGGCTTGGACATAGAAGCGCTCCCCGACAACGTGGAGATCGCCAGACAGCTCGCACAGCACGTCGGTTTCGCCCGTGTAGATATTGGTCTGCACGATCCTGCCCCCGGACGAGTAGTACAGCCAGCCGTTGTGGCAGCTCAACGCCCGTGCGCGCTCGTTCTGCACCAGAAGCTCCGATTCCATGCCGCTCGCGGACATACGCCAGATCCCCCCGTCCGCGATATAGAAGACCTCGCCTGCGGCCGCAGCCGCAAACGCCCTCGAAGCCGCCGCCATATTCGCGAAGTCGGTTCCGTCATCTGCGACGGCCTGCGCGCCTCCCCGATGGAAGACGGGTGCGGCATCATAGCCGTCCGTGTAGCCGATCTCGTAGCCGCGCCCATAGCCGCGCTCCGCAGCGCTGCCCCGCCCCATGGCAAACCCCAGACCATAGGCGAGCGCGGATAGGCAGGCGGCAGCGCAGACCAATCCTGCAGCGACGGCGAGCCTTCGCGTCTGCTTCGGTGTGCGACGATCCGTTTCGCGCACGAGATAGGCGCGGATCTCCGCCATGCTCTGGATGCGCGCCTTCGGATTGAAGACGATGCACTGCTCGATCAGATTCCGGAGCCCGTTGCTCACGATCTGAGCCTCCAAGCCCGTGCGGACCGTATGCCCGGTAGCCAAAAACAGCAGGACCACGCCAAAGGAGTAGATGTCCGACAGGGGCGTCGTCTGCTCGAAGCCGTACTGCTCCGGAGAGGCGTAGTCCAGCGTGAGGATCACGGAGGTGTCTTGGCGGCGGGACTCCTTATGAATGCGGGCGATGCCGAAATCGATGAGGTGGATGCTGCCATCCCTCCCCACGATGATATTCTGCGGCTTGATGTCGCGATGGATGACCGGCGGCATCTGCGCATGCAGGTAGATCAGGATATCCGCAAGTTTCAACGCAATGCCGAAGATGTCGTTCGCACCCAGGATCCCTGCGGTGGACACGATGTCGAACAAGGTGCGTCCCTCGATGTATTCCCGGACGAGGTAGCGCTTCCCGCCCTGCTCGTAGAAGGCATACGCCTTCGGGATGCCCGGATGGTCGAGCCGCAGCAGCAGCTTCGCCTCTTCGAGGGCATCCTCTTCCGGATAATCCCTCGTGATGCGGAGCAGCGCCCTCCCGCCGTCTGCCTTCCGGCGGAGCAGATACAGCTCCTTCCTGCCGTCCGGATCCTTTCTCAGGCAGCTCTCGAACGCGTAGATGGATAGAAGCTCCTCCGGCAGGTCCTCCTCCGGAAGCGAGGCTTGGAGCGCTTCGTCGTAGATAGCGAGAAAGCTCTCCACATCGATTCCGACCGATGCACCGGACGCCGCTTCTTCCCCGACGAAGGGGAGAGCGCCGTTATCCCCGCCGCCCTGATACGATGGCTCCTGCACGCTCTCCGCTCCTTTCCCGCCCCTTCGTTTCAAGCTCCCCGCCCCAGCGTTCCCCATCATCGCGAGCTTCGCCCCACGACCGGCAAAGAGCTGCGGCGTCAACAGGATGGGAACAAGCACGGCGCAGAACAGGATGTAGCCGTAGGTGAACGCCGTCACCGGCTCGAGCCCCTTCCGCGTGAGCAAGAAGACGCCACGATCAAGGCAGAGGAAGGCGACCACGAGGAACAGGGGGTTCCTCCGGATATAGTCTGCAAGGAGCTTTGCGCCCTGGGCAAGGCCGTACCCCAACTGATCAACATTGGTGGAGGGAAAGGGCGTTCTGTTCTCCTTCAGCTTGTTCGCCAGATAGCGGCATGCCCCCGCAAGGAAGGAGAATGCGTGCCCCACGAAGGAGACGGCGATGATGGGCGTATAGGGCATCACCCCCGCGCTCTCCTCGGGGAGATGATGCCGCACGGCAAAGCCCCTCGCAAGGGGAAGGACGATGAAGCAGAGCGTGCAGAGGAGAAAGCCCGCCCACAGAAGATGTATGTTCCCGAAGTAGCACTCTATGAGCGCCGTAGGGAGCAGCAGCGTCTGGTTGACCGCGGAAAAGAAATACAGAACCATGAAGAACGAATCGCAGCCGCGCACCCTGCCCGGCGTCACAGCACCGTCGAAAACCATCTCGAACAGGCCGTAGGCATACCGTCGCTGCTTGCCGGTCTCCTCCGTGAAGGTCCGGCTGGCATACTCGGTGAACTCCAATCCCGCCAGCTGCGCATACTTTCCGTGATACCCCATGCTGTAGAAGCAGATCGCCTTATCGTAATCCTCGGAGACCCGGTTTTCCGACCAGAACCCGCTCTTCTCCAGAAGGCTCTTGCGGATAAAGACGTTGTGGCCGACAAGCGGCACGAAGAACCCCTGCAGGGCTTTGCACGGCCAGATGTTGTGGAACAGGTTGTTGACCTGATGGCCGGTGGCGTAGGCGTAGTAGTTCTCGTGCAGGTTGCACGCCTTTGTAGCGCATTGCACATAGGCGAGCTTCTCATCGGCTGCAAATTCCGGCAGGATGGCCTCGATGATCTTCTCCTTCACGCCCGAGTCTTTGTCGAGCAGCAAGATGACCTCGTTGGTTACGATGCCCCCCTCCGCATAGCCGCCCTCGAAAGCGCCGTTTTCCTGCAAAAGGCTGTCGAGCGAGGCCCCGTTGGAAACCGCGTTGCCGAGCCGCAGGGTGTAGTTCAGGTTGGAGCCCTTCTTGAACAGCCCCGCACGCCCCGCCTGCGGGCGGGCAACGAAGGCGACGCCCTGCTCGCGGTAGAACAGGATGCGCTCGGCCGCCTTCCTCTCCTGCTGCGCCAGAACAGAAGGATCCCGCTTCAAAGCCCAGACCAGCTGCTCGGCCCTTGCCTTGGTGCATCTGCCTCCGAGAAGCGGCGCCAGCCCGTCATCCGAGACGACCACGTTCGCATCCTTGCCGCTGACCGTGCGGTACCGCCTCGCTGCGGCAAGGCTTTCGCGCAGCGTTTGAAAGATAACATCGTTGCCCTCCAGATAGACGGGCACGCTGACCGTGACGGGCAGAAGCGCCTCTCGGGCAACCTCCCTCCGCGCCGCATTCATATAGTATTTCCGGTTGACCTGGATCTTTCCCGAAAGGATGCCGTAGACGGACGGGCGGAGCGACCACAGGGTATCCGTCACATAATACAGGGGGTAGATGAAGAAGATGAACGAGAAGAACAGGCGGGGAACGTTCTGGGGGGCCGCCCCATAGGCGAAGAAGAGCACGGTGTGCGCGGCTGCATCGAAAACGAGCATGACGGCATAGGGCCAGGCACCGCACAGCCGATTGCCCAGCGACTCAGGAATCCTCCGCTTCTTCTGCGCCAACCTCCCTCGCATGACCGTTTCCTACCCCGAGCTTCGCTCGAGAGGATTCCTGTTCAGCTGCATGAGGGCGAGCCACCCTGTTGCGCTGATGCTCTGCACGTTGTTGAACTCCCAGACCATATCCGATCCGACGATGGAGAAGCCGGTTGAAACGCCGTCCCTGTCGGCTGCGGGGATGCTGCCGTCTTCGGCGGTCTGCGTTTCCAGATATGCCATGACCGCATCGCGCCGTTCGGCGTTTCCCACCAATCCGTAGCAGATCGCCATCTGCACCGTGCCCTCGTTCCATATGCCGTCCAGATCGCCGGCGCTGAAATCGAACCCCTCTCCCACAGCCATGCGGTTCTCCACGAAGGAGATCGTGTCGTATGCATCTTGGAACCCATCGCCAAGGGCCAGGATGGCGAGCGCGTTTGCATCCAGGGGAATGACGCCGTCGCTGACCGTCTCCCCGTCCGCTTCCGTCCCGGTATAGAAGCAGCGGAGGTCTTCGTCATACATGGAGAGGACGAACTCCCGCGCGTGATCCGATGCGTCGCGGTACAGCTCGGCCCGCGCCGGATCGCCCTGATCAACGGCTTCGGCAAGGGCGGAGAACGCGCAGAGCAGGGCGATGTTGTGCTCTGTGGATTTATAGGTGGCTTTGACCTGCGCGTCATCCCAGCCCTCGTAGCCCGCAGTGAATCCGCCGCTCTCGGACTCCAACGTGAGAACGAAGTCCGCTGCGAGCATGGCCGCTTCAAGATACTCCGCTCGCTTCTCACCGGATGCGCTCTCCGCCACGGTGCACAGCGCCAGGATCGTCCAAGCCATATTCCCCGTTGAGGTGGAGACCGTGTAGGAGTCCTCCTGCCAGCGCCCGTCCTGCCAGAAACCCGGCAGCCGCACCGTCACCCTCCCCGCAGCGATGGAGTGCCCGGAATCGCTCTTGGGATCGCCGCTGATATAGGCGTTGCGGAGCCTTCCATCCTGAAAGGCCCTGTCGTGCGATTGGGAGAAGACGATGGCATCCGCGATCGCCTCTGCATGCCACTGCGCGCCCGCATACGAGAGCGCGATGGCTGCCATCGCGTTGTCGTACAGGTAGGCGTAGTCCGAGGCCCCCTCCCGCTGATCCGCTCCGGCGATGAAGCCGCCGCTTTCCTCGGTCTTTGCCGCAAGGAACCCCGCTGCCGATGAAAGCTCTGCTATCTCTGCGGCAGACGGGGCTATTTCTGCCGGGCGGCCGCAGCCCAAGGACAGCAGGGCGACGGAGATGAGCAGCGAGAGCATGGTCCTCGCCGGCTTTGCCCCCTCATTCTTACCAACCTGCACGTGCATCTTCTCTCCCTAGGATCCCCTTCTCCCCCATGGGCCGCATCGCATCTGTTCCGTTGACGATATCATGGGAAAGAACAGGCGGTGTATGCTCTGTGCATACACCGCCTGCGCTAATCGTTGAATGCGCCGTCGTCCAGCGGGGGCAGCCCGAGGGAGCACATGAGCTCGTACGCCCGGATGCTGTCGTAACCGTGGTTGATGGCAAATATCACGGCGGCATCGCGTTTGATGAGGGGATGCAGCGAGCCGCATTGCGCGACCGACAGCATCCGTTGGGTTGTCTTCAAGTCCAAGGACATGGAGAGCGCGATCAGAAGATAGTAATCGCGCTTGCCCCGCCTTCGCCCATCCATGAGCTGGTAGCCGTATGCGCGGGGGAGGTTCGCCTTGCGGATGATCTCGCTTTTCCTCTGCCCCGTCTCGGCCAGCAGCCCATCGAAGAATGCCCGGACGTCATCATCCAAGAACCCCTCCGCATCCTGCGGGAATCGGTCGCCCTTCAGTTTTTCCTGCATATGCTTCGTGTCAAGGGGTTTCCTGCCCGCTCCTCCCTGCACACCGCCCATAGCCCGTCCTCCCGTCCCCGCATCCCTCTTCGGATCGGCCAGCGTTCCAGCGTACCCTGCAACTACCCATGCGGCTGAGGCGCTCATCGCCGACCGCAGATCGAGACGATGAGGTCGATCATGGTTTGGCGTGCGTTCGCACCG
Source organism: Atopobiaceae bacterium (assembly GCA_040307385.1). Taxonomy (GTDB): domain Bacteria; phylum Actinomycetota; class Coriobacteriia; order Coriobacteriales; family Atopobiaceae; genus RUG721. The sequence continues at coordinate 7,422 of JAWRJQ010000093.1, read as the reverse complement.
CGCTTGAGCGCCGCATCCGCCGAGGCGCACGCATGGAGCGCCTGCTCCAGCTCCCCCGTTCCGAACGCACGCACCCAGCGCAGATGGTTGCGCACCTGCCACTCCTGCTTGCCGAGTTCGCCGGCCAACCGTTGCGGCGTGCCGCGCGCCGCCATGGCCTGCGCGCAGATGAGCTCGCGCACGCGCGCGGTCAGAAGCGACAGCACCCTGATGGCCTGACCGTCTCCCAGAAGGCGGTAGCGGGCGAGCGCATCGCTTGCATTGCGTGCGGAGACCGCGTCGAGGGACGGCCACGGCTTCACCTCGGCGGTGCGCGACACGTGCGTCTCCACATCCTGCTTGCGGATCATACCGACATCCCGGCAGATCTGCGCGAGCACCGCGATCTGCGTGTCGAGCATGGTGGCGGAGTCTCCCACGCGGGCAATCAGCTCCTGCGAGGCCGCGGGATCGATGGCGATGCCGTGAGCTTGGGCGATCTTTGCCACATGGTTGGGTAGGTCGCGTGCCTGCACGGGCGCGCAATCGATGACGGCGGCCTTGCCGAGCGCGGAGACGGCCTTGTAGAGACGGGTGTTCTTTGCAAGCTTGTCGGCGACGAGCGCGAGCGTGCATGCGGGATTGGGCGCATCGAAATACCCTATGAGGGCCTCGGAAGCCTCTTTCGGGAGCTTATCGGCGGCATGCACGATAACCAGCCGCAGGGGACCGACGGGAGCCGTATAGAGCGATGCCACGAGCTCGCCGGGATCCGTCTCGGCAGATGCGGTGCGCTCGTCGAGGTTGAACGCCTCGAGACCTCCCGCGAGCCGTGCCTTGAGACGGGTGAGCGTGGCCCGACGCTTGAGCTCATCGGTTCCCACGATGAGATATCCCCGCAACAGCTCCTGCTGCTTGGCCATGCCCACCTCCTTCCGCTCATCAGCGCTACCCGTACCCATCGAATTGTACGACATCGACGCATCCGATGAGCGTCGCGAAGCGCTCCCCTACCCGTCGGGCGGGCTGAACGCCGCCCGGGGCGGGCGTCATGACGATATCGCCCGCATCCTTCGTGCAGATGAAGATCGCCCCCGCTTGCTCGAGCGCCTCCACGGTGCTCGGATGCGGATGCCCGAAGCCGTTGTTCGCGCCCGCACTGCAGAGCGCATAGGTTGGAGCAAGCGCCGCAGCCTGCTCATGCGTGATGCTCGCATCGGATCCATGGTGGCCCACCTTTAAGATGTCCATGCCCCCGGTGTTTATGCGCGCGAGCACACCTGCAAGCTCGGCGCTCTCGCCATCGCCCGTGAGCAGGGCGGAGAGCGTGCGCCGTCCATCGTCGTAGCTCACGAGCAGAAACATCGAATCCTCGTTCTCCAAACCGTCGACGGCGCCTGCAGGCGCCACCGCGGTCAGGCGGAAATGCCCGAAGGAGACCTCGTCGAGAAACGCCATCTCCTGCACAGGATAGGCGCCCAGACCTTGCACGGCATCCGAGAGCTCGTCGGGTACCTGCGCCGCGCTTCCCGCCGCAACGTAGATGCGGTCGCAGGGAACCCTGCCCACGAGATCTGCCACACCGCCGTAATGGTCGTTGTGCAGATGCGAGATGATCACGGCGTCCACATGGAATACTGCATTGCGCATAAGCGCCTCGTCGAGCGGGCCGGCAGGACCCGCATCGACGAGCACCGCATACGGGCCCTCCTGGATGAGTATGGCATCGCCCTGCCCCACATCGAGGACGACCAAGCGGGCCGGTGCGGCATAGCGATTGCATCCGTACCAGAGCATCACCGCGCCGAGCAGGGCGGCAAGGGGCCGGACGATCCACGCGCGCCGAAGCGGCGGAGCGCGCCAGGCGAGCACGAGGGCGATGGCGAGCATGATCAGGCTCGCCATCTGGGCGAAGGGCGGCATGGGGATCGCGGCGAACCAGAGCCCCGACACGGACTCGAGGATGGCGGCAAGGACCTGGGCGATCGGTTCGGCGGCTGCGAGCACGGCGGCCTGCGCGATCGGAAGGGGCGTCAGCACGCAGGCGAGAAGCCCCGCCATCGTGAGTGCGGCGATGAGCGGGCTCGCCGCAAGGTTGGCCGCAGGCGCGACGAGCGAAAGCTCGGAGAAGGCCGAAGCGGCGATGGGCAGGGTCACGAGCTGCGCGGTCAAGCTCAGCGACAGCAGATCGAGCATGCCCCGTCCTGCTCCGCGGAAAAGCCGTCTCCATAACGGCTGTACGGCAGATGAGGCATGCGTCTTTGCGAAGAGCACCTCGAGCAGGTAGCGCATGTAGGGATTCACCACATAGATGCCGAGCACTGCCGCGACGGACAGCTGGTAGGCGAGCTGCCCGGTAACGCAGGGATCGAGCAGCGCCATCGCAAGCGCCGCCGCGCAGAGAGCCGAGAGACCATGGCTCCTGCGATGCGCGAAAACCGAGGAAGCGTGCACGATCACCATGATCCATGCGCGTACCGCAGACGCCGACGCACCGCAGAGCAGCACGAACAGGCCGGTCGCGCAGACGAGCGCCGCCGAGCGCACCCGTGCGCGCGTCCGCGCTTTATCGAGCCCCGCGGCAAGGGCTGCAGCCACGATGCCGAGATGCGTGCCCGACACGGCGACAAGATGGGATACCCCGCAGCGTCTGAGGGCGCTCTCAAGGCCGAGTGCGTCGAGCCCGCTGCGCTCGCCCAACGTGCATGCGGCGATGAGAGCCCGCGCAGAGCTTTCATCGGACTCGAGGGAATCGATGAGGCGCATGCGTGCACCGTCGATGAGGCCGAGCAGCCCGCCACGATGCCGAACCTGGTCGATCTTGACGATCGAAACCTGCGCCGCTATGCCCTGCGCACGCGACGCGTCGGCCCACGAGCCCTCTGCGAACGGCTGCAGACGGCCTACCCCCGTCACCTCCATGCCGGGATGGAGGCGCTCGCCGCACAAGAGCCACACGTCGGCGGAGGCGCCGTCGGCGGATCGGGCGTGCGCCCGCATGCGATAGCGCCCGTTCTGCGCGCGGGCATCGCCCGTAACGGAAAACGACCACGTCGAGACCGGCGTCTTTGAGAGCGCATCCGCAGCATCATGTCCGGCATCGACCGCCAAAGAAGCCAGCACGGCTCCCGCGCAGAGCGAAGCGGCTATGAGCATCGTGAATCGCGCCGCCTCACCGTGCCCGTGTATCGCCATGATGAGGACCGTCGCGAGCGCTGCCATGCCGACGGGCACGAGCGCCTCACGGAAGCGGGAGCTTTCCCACGAACTTCTGAGAACCCCCTGCTCGGCCAGAACCGTTGCCACGAGCAGCCAGAACGTGAGAGGAAGAACCGGGCGCTGCGGCGGCACGGGCTCCTTATATGCAGGCATGAGGCCGGATCTTCTCGAGCTTCTTCTCGCCGATGCCGCTCACCCGGAGCAGGTCGTCGATGCTCGTGAACGGCCCGAGGTCCTCCCTGCTCTGCAGGATGGCCTGAGCCGTACGCTCGCCCACGCCGGGAAGCCGCGTGAGCTCCTCGGCCGTCGCCGTGTTGAGGTTCACGAGATCGGACGAAGCCCCCTCCCCCGCCGGCTGCGTCGCGCGCACCTCCCCCTCTGCGGGAACGTGCACCTTGCCGCCGTCGACGACAGGCTGCGCGAGATTGAGCGCGGCCGTGTCGGCATCATCGGCGAGACCGCCCGCCGCCTCGACCGCATCGCATACGCGCACCGTCTCGCCGACCAGCGTGTAGACGCCGGGATGCGCAACGGCCCCGTCCACATGGACGACCGTCTCGGGCAACAGGAGAGGCTCTCCGCTCGGGCTATCCGCGTGATCGTGCGTGCCATCGTCCTGCACCGCATGATCGATCGACGCGGCGGGCACGAGATGGAAACCCTGATCCTGCATGCGCAGCGCTCCCATCAGGCCGAGAGACGCCACAACGGCGATCCCAACGGCTGCAACCGCTTTCGGGGCGCGGATACCCAGGCGCCGGCGTGCATGCTCGGGCTTGACTTGTGCCACGGAGAGCCTCCCTTCTGTCGCATACCATGATGGGGGAAGCCGCTGTTGAAAAGTCGAAACTGCCCGCATGCTCCTTGCGGCACGCTGACGCCCGTCTGCACGAAACGTGCAAACGAAATTCAAAACAGGTGTCGAGCTGGGTCGCTAGACGCGCTTTTCGAGCTCGGGAAGGTATCCCGCAGGCAAAAGTTCTTTGTGGCGCGCACGCAGGGACTTGGGCGGATGATAGCTCGGGCACATGTCGAAATCGCGGTACTCCATGAGCCTGAGCAGGTCGTCGATCATGGCGTCCTTGTCGAAGAGCGCCTCGGCATCGAGCACGGCGGAGATGCGCGCATGGGTCTCGGGACGTTTGGGCATGAACAGCGTGCAGCAATCCGGCGCGGTCTGCGTTGAAATCTCGGCGGTGCCGATCTGCTCGGCTCGCTCCATGATCTCCATCTTATCGGTGCCGATGAGCGGGCGCAGGATGGGCATGCTCGCGGCCTCGTCCACGGCGGCGATGTTATCGAGCGTCTGGGAGGCAACCTGCCCCAGCGACTCGCCCGTGACCAGGGCCTTAGCGCCCTCGATGCGGGCAAGGCGCTCGGCCACGCCCACCATGATGCGACGATACATGATGATGCGCAGATCCTGCGGAACCGTGAGCGCGATCTCGCGCTGATGGTCGCCGAACGGCACCACGTAGAGCCTGCCGATGCACCCGGATGGCGCAAGCGCCTCGCACACGTCCTGGCAGAGGTATTCGCTCGTGTCGACCGTCATCGGACGCCCCGAGAAGTGGATCGGCACGCAGACGGCGCCGCGACGACCGACCATCCAGGTGGCGACCGGCGAGTCGAAACCGCTCGAAAGCAGCGTGACCACCTTGCCCGCCGTACCCACGGGCAGCCCGCCCACGCCGCGCAGGAACGAGGCGTACACATAGCAGCTCCCCTGCACGGCATGCACGACGACCTGCAGGTCGGGATGGTGCACATCGACCTTCTTCTCGGGGAACGCATCGCACAGCACGCTCCCCACGATCCGGTTCATCTCGAGGGTGTGCACCGGATAATCGGTGGATGAGCGGCGCGCATGCACCTTGAAGGTGTAGAAATCGCCCGCCTCGCGCATCACGGCGACGGCGGCGCGGCAGTATTCATGCTCATCCAGATTGGTGCGATATGCGAGAGACACGCGCGCAACGCCGGGAACCTGCGCTATCGTGCGCGCAAGCTCGGGCGTGACATCCTTCGTCACGCTTTCCACCACCAGATAGCCGGAGATCCGTGCGATGCGGGATACGCCGCATCCCCTCGTCGCGCGGTTGAGGTTGGCGAGAAGCTGGTTCTCGAAGGTGGCGCGGTTCTTGCCCTTAAGGCCTATCTCGTGGTAGTGCACCAGGCAGAGGCGCTCGCTCATGATGGAAGACGACCCGCCTAGATGATGCCGATGTTCTGGGCCTTGAGGTCGTTATCGAAGTCCTCTTTCACAAAGCCCAGGATACCCGACTCGATCTCGTCCATGGCGATGGACACGGTGTCCTTGCCCGAGATGATCGTGGTGATGTCATCGAAATCCTGGATGGCCGTCACGCGATGGTGCTGGCCTCGGATCATGTTATTGATGTCGCAGGCGCGCTTGGAAGCAAGGGCGCACAGCAGGAAGGGGTTCTGCTCGGTCTTCTCGAGCAGAGCATCGATCTCAGGACGCGTCACTGGCATGGTGGAAAGGGCCTCCATCCGTCTCATAGCTCTCGATCAGGGAGTCCAACTGAAGAACCGCCCGATCGAGGTCGTCGTTCACGATCGTGGCATCATAGGCATCCATGAGCTCCATCTCGTGCTCTGCGGTGTGCAGGCGCACGGCGATGGTCTCGTCGTCCTCGGTTCCGCGCCCTGTAAGGCGCCGCACCAGCTCCTCGGTGGACGGTGGCGCGATGAAGACGAGCACGACATCCGGGAACACGCTGCGCACGTTGAGCCCGCCCTGGACATCGATTTCGAGAATAAGCGATTGCCCTTGGGCGAGATTGCGCTCGACCTCGGATTTGAGGGTGCCGTAGCGGTGGTTGTGCACCGCAGCCCACTCGAGGAACTCCCCCGCTTCGATCTTGGCGGCGAATTCCTCATCTGTCAGGAAGTAGTAGGATGCTCCCTCTACCTCCCCGGTTCGCGGCTTACGCGTGGTAGCGGAAACCGTCAGGCCCAAACTCGGGCGCTTGTCGCGCAAACGCGCGACAAGCGTTCCCTTGCCTACGCCTGACGGTCCGGATACTACGAAAAGCCGAGCGGTGCGGCTCACTACTTGGCAAGTGCGGCGAGGAGCTGCTCACGCTGACGGGCGCCGAGGCCCTTGACGCGACGGGTCTCGGAAATGCCGAGCTCGTCCATGACCTTGGCAGCCTTAGCCTTACCATAGCCGGGGAGCGACTCGATGAGAGCGGAGACCTTCAAACGCTGGGCGATGGGGTCCTCAGACGTGAGAACGCTCTCGACGGAAGCCTTGCCCGACTTGATGTCGTCACGGAGCTGAGCGCGGGCGTGACGGGCGGCAGCAGCCTTGACCAGAGCGGCCTTGCGCTGTTCGTCGGTAAGAGTGGGTAGAGCCATAGTTCCTCCAAACATCCAATCATCTATACAAATCGGCACGAAGCGGTTAGCGAGCGCACCGGAAACACAACTCGACATAGTTTGCCATTTGAACAGCATATTTACAAGTATTTTCTCATAAATCACTTGTTTTGAGCGCCATATAACATAACTTGCGCATCCATGATCTCGCTGAGGATGCCCTCAAACGCGGTCAGCGGGCCCTGCGCGTGCGTGATGGGCCGTCCGATGACGAGCTTCGATGCGCCGGCCTCGATCGCCGCTTTGGGCGTGGCGATGCGCTGCTGATCGCCCCGATCGTCCCCCAGCGGCCTGACGCCCGGCGTGACGATAAGAGCCTTCTCGCCGAGCAACGCGCGCATGGCGGACGCCTCCTGAGGCGAGCACACGATGCCGTCGGATCCGGCACCGTACGCGAGCGATGCCAGACGGGCGACTTCCTCCTCCACCGTGCCGGCGATGCCGACCTCTGCGAGCGACTCGGCGTCCATCGACGTGAGCACCGAGATGGCCACGAGCCGGGCACGGTCGCCGCCGCATGACGCCGCCGCCTCCTCGGCTCCCGCGCGCGCGGCGGCGACCATGGCGGAGGATCCCAGGCTGTGGATCGAGATGATGTCGGCTCCCGTGAGCGCGGCGGAGCGCACGGCGCCCGCCACCTGGAAGGGGATGTCATGCACCTTGAGGTCGAGAAACACCTTGAAGCCGCGTGCGCGCATCTCGTCCACGATGGAGGGGCCGTGGCGGAAGAAGAGGGTCATGCCCACCTTCACCCAGCTCGCCTTCCCCTCGAGCAGGGCTGCCAGCTCGAGGGCGCGTGCGCGATCGCAGTCGAGCGCG
>JAWRJQ010000092.1:0-29813 GCA_040307385.1 Atopobiaceae bacterium | reverse complement strand
GGCACCTCCTGCATGTGCGCACGCGGATGCGCGGCGAGATAGGCCATGCGCACATGCGTACGGTCGATGTGGGTGTAGAGCTGCGTCGTGGCGATATTGGCGTGGCCGAGGATCTCCTGCACGATGCGCAAGTCGGCGCCTCCCTCGAGCATGTGCGTGGCGAAGGAATGGCGCAGCGTGTGCGGATGAAGCCCCTCGATGCCCGCCAAGCGTCCGTACCGCGCGCAGATGGCATGCACCGACTGGCGCGAGATGCGCCCGCCGCGCGCGTTGAGAAACACCGCGTTCGAGGGCTTCGCCTTCGCAAGCTGCGGTCGCCAGCGCACCAGATAGCCTCCCAGCGCCTGCGCCGCGCTTCCCATGATGGGCACCACGCGCTCCTTGGACCCCTTGCCGAAGACGCGCAGCATCTCGTCGTCGAGGTAGACCTCGCGCTGATCGAGGCCGCACAGTTCGGAGACGCGCAGGCCGCAGCCGTAGAGCACCTCGAGGATGGCGCGATCGCGCTGATCGAGCGCCGTGTCGCGGAAGGTCTGGTCGAGCAAGGCGCGCATCTCGTCGATGGAGAGCACATCGGGCAGGTGCTTGGATTTGGCGGGAAGCGGCAGGTCGGCAGTGGGATGAGCCGTGCAGATCTGCTCGGCGACCATGAAGCGATGGAAGCCCTTGATGGCCGACACCGCGCGCTCCACCGTGGTGGGAGCAAGCCCCACATCGACGAGCGTCGAGATGTGGCCCTCGATGAGCGGGCGCGTGACGTCCTCGGGGGCAAAAACGCCCTCATCGGCGAGGTAGGCCAGATAGCGGGCAAGGTCGCGACCGTACGCCTCGACGGTGTTGGACGACGATCCGCGCTCGATGGCCAGATAATCAAGGTACTCGCGTGTGGCACGCGTAAGATCCAACGCAGCTCCTAGCCCTCGTCGGACGCGGACTGGCCGTGCATGCCCGCCGAGGCGAGCATCTCGCGCGCGTGGGCGAGCGACGTCTCGGTGGCGTCGCCCGAGAGCATGCGGGCGATCTCGTGCACACGCTCCTCGCCCTCCACCAGGCTGATCTGCGTCTCGGGCAGCTCGCCTGCGGTTTTCTCGACCACGTACTGACGGTCGGCACGGGCCGCCACCTGCGCCAGGTGCGTCACGACGAGCACCTGATGCGTGCGGGCGAGATCGGCGAGCACGGAGGCGAGGGCGACGGCGGTGGCACCTCCCACGCCGGCATCCACCTCGTCGAAGACGAGCGTGTCAACGGCGTCGGCGGCTCCCAGGACCACCTTGGCGGCAAGCATCATGCGGCTGATCTCGCCGCCGGACGCGATGCGCCTGAGGGGGCGCGCCGCCATGCCGGCGGCGGGACGGTAGAGCAGCTCGATGTGCGAGGATCCCGCAGCGGTCCATTGGCTGCGCGGCAGGTCCTCGAAGGAGAGCTCCACCTGGGCATCGCCCATCTCGAGACGCGCCATCTGCGCCGATATCGCCGCGCAGAGCGGTTCGGCGGCATCGCGGCGCACGCGCTCGAGCTCGGCTGCAGCTGCAGCAAGAGCCTGCTCGGCGGCGTTGGCTGCGGTTTCGGCTGCGCGGATGCGCTCGCCTCCGCCCTGGTGCGCCTCGACCACGGCCTCGGCGGCCTCCTTGCGCTCGAACACGCGCTCCATGCCCGGCCCGAAGGCGCGCATGAGACCCTGCAGGGCGGAGTAGCGCATCTGCATCTGCACGAGCGCCTCCTCGTCGATGTCCATGCGGTCGCAATAGCCGCGCAGGTCGCGCGCTACGTCCTCGATGGTCGCAAGGGCTCCATCGAGCGCATCGGCATACGTGCCGAGATGCTTATCGTGGACGGAGCAGTTCTCGAGCAGGCGGCGGGCCGCACCCACCACGTCGAGGGCGCCCTCATCGCCCGCGAGCGCATCGTAGGCGCTTTCGGCACCCTGCAGCAGCTGCTCGGCATGCTCCGCTTTGGGGAGCTCCTCGCGCAGCTCCTCGAACTCGCCTTCGCGCGGGTTGACCTCGCCGATCCGACGCAGCACGAACTCAGCGTCGGAGAGGCGCTCGTCGCTCGCCCGCATGAGCGAACGGATTTCATCGAGCTCATCGGCGGCGCGGCGGGCGTCATCGAGCGCAGAACGGTATGCGTCGAGCGCATCTGCTGCCTTCTCGCCCGCCCAGGCATCGACGAGCTCGACATGCGCGGCTGCGGAGAGCAGGCGCTGATGCTCGTGCTGGCCGCACAGATCGACGGTGGCGCCGATGCGCTCGGCAAGCTCGCGCACGCTCGCCAGCGACCCATCGATGGTGGCGCGGCCGCGCCCGTCGGAGGTGAGGCGGCGCTTGACCACCGTTCCGTCCAGATCATCAGGTCCCAGGTAGAACAGCGCCTCGACCTCGAGCGCGTCGCAGCCCTCGCGCACGCTCGAAGCGTCCGCGCGCTCGCCCACGGCCAGCTTCACCGCCGAGAGGAGCGCGGTCTTGCCCGTGCCCGTCTCGCCCGTGAGCACCGTGAGGCCGCGCGCGGGCTCGATGCACGCATCGCGGATCAGCGCCACGTCGTGCGCATGCAGCATCTCGAGCATTACTTGCCGCCCGTCTTGCCGTAGAACACGCGCGAAACCGACTGATAGAAGCTTTGCGCGGAATGGTCGAGCAAAAGGATATCGCCGGGGCCGCGCCGAATCGTCACGTGCATTCCCTCGAACCCCTCGACGTCCTCTTCGCCCAGCGGCTGGCCGTCGGCGATGAAGTGGCGCTTGGAGGGCCGCTCGGGCGACATGGTGATCTCCACCACATCGGAGGGGCTCGTGAGGAATCCTCGGGCCATGATGGTGTGCGGTGCGATGGGCACGCAGACCATGCCCGAGAACTCGGGGGTGACGATGGGGCCGCCGGCGGCGAGCGCATAGCCCGTGGAGCCGGTTGCGGTGGAGACCACGAAGCCGTCGCCGCGCAGGCGGTCGATGTGGTGGCCGGAAACGGAGATGTCGAACTCGACCACGGAGCCCTGCCCGCTGCGCGACACCGCGAGGTCGTTCAGGGCAAAGCTGTCGAGGGAGTATGCGCTGCCGTCGGCGCGCTCGAAATCGGCGGTGATCGCGAGCGTGGCGCGGTGGCTCACATGAAGCTCTCCCGCGAGCGCAGCGGCGACCGTCCCGATCAGGTCCTCGGGACCTGCCGAGGTGAGAAATCCCAAATGCCCATAGGAGATGCCCACGATGGGGATCTCGGAGTAGCCCACGATCTTGGCAGCGCGCAGCAGCGTGCCGTCGCCGCCGAGCGAGACCACGAGATCGCAGCCTTCTGCCGAGGTCTGCCGTGCGGGGAACAGCCGCTTATCGTGCGCCCATGCAACGGAGACGCCCTCGCCTTCAAGCCAGGACTCGAGTTCGCGACCGCCGGCGATGGCGTCGGCGCGCGTATGGTTGGGGACGAGCAGAACCTTCACGATCGCTCCTCATATGGCATGCGTGCATTCGTTTCGAGTGTAGCACAGCGGCTTTGCGCGGCCTATGCGGCGCCATGCGCGTCAGCGCAGGGCGGCGAGCAGGTATTCCACGTTGCCCTTGGCACCTTTGACGGGGCTCTCGCATGTGCCGAGAATCTCATAGCCCTGCTCGACGAAGGCCGCGCGCACCCGTTGGAGGGCGTCGAGACGCACGCGCCCATCGCGCACGATGCCGCCCTTCCCCACGTCCGCGCGCGGGGCCTCGAACTGGGGCTTCACGAGGCTCACGAAGATGCCCCCGGGCTTGAGCAGGGCGGTCACGGCGGGCAGCACGGCGATCACCGAGGTGAACGAGACGTCGCACACCGCGAGGTCGATCGTGGCGAGGCGCTCGGGGGTGGCGGCGTCCACGATGTTGACGCGCTCGAGCAGCTCCACGCGCGGATCGTTGCGCAGGCCCCAATCGAACTGCGCGTAGCCCACGTCCACGGCCAGCACGCGAGCCGCGCCGCGCGCGAGCAGGCAGTCGGTGAAGCCGCCCGTGGAGCAGCCCACGTCGAGGCAGTCCTTACCGGAAGGATCGATGCCGAAGGCGTCGAGCGCGTGCTCCAGCTTGAGGCCGCCTCGGCTCACGTAGCTTTTCCGTCCGCGCACCTGGAGATAGATACCCTCATCCACGGCCTCGCCGGGAGAGCTCATGCGTCTGTCGGTTGTGGAGACATCTCCTGCGAGAACGGCGCGGAGCGCCTCGTCGCGCGTGGCGAAAAAGCCCCGGGCAACCAGCTCGTCGTCAAGACGGTGCTTGCGCGCCACCTACTGCGCGCTTTCCTCGTCGGCGGCTTCGTCTGCCGCAGCAGCCGTCTCGGCCGCGTCGGAGGCGCCGTCATCTTCGGCGAGATGCGCCTGCTCCTCGGGAGAGAAATCGGTGGCATCGACCATATCCACGGCCGCAGACCCCAGAGCGATGGCCTCGTCGAAGAGGTCGAGGGAGCGCTCGAGCGAGATGTCGGCATCGCGCACTGCGACGACGATGTCGTCGAGGCGATCGCTGATCTGGCCGAACGTCCGATAGCCGGAGATGTCGATCTTCTTTGCCATGCTATGACTCGCTCTCGATGGGTTGCGGCGCATCGGCGAGCACGTCGATGCCCGCCTCGATCTCGCTTGCCAAGCTGCCGAGCAACCCGTTGATGAAACGGCTCGTGTCGTCGGAGCCGAACGCCTTCGCAAGCTCGACGGCCTCATCGATGGCGACGGGAATCTCCACATCGTCTTCGCAAACCATCTCGTAGAGCGCCATGCGCATGAGATTGCGATCGACCGCAGGCATGCGGTTGACGCTCCATGCGCGGCTATGGCGCGCGATGGCGCGGTCGAGCTCGTGGCGCAGGCCGTCCACGCCCAGCGCGAGACGGGCGGCGTAGTCATCGGGTTCGGGGATGTACTCGTCGATGGCGGAGTCGAACAGGACGTAGTCGCCGCTCAGGACGTCATCGACCGAACGCCCCACCGCTTCAGCTTGGAACAGAAGCTGAAGAGCTTGAATGCGCACGCGCGTGCGCTCGGAGAACTTCAGCTTGCCCAAGGTGCTACTCCTTGGGGAAGACGAGGCTGTCGATGCACACGTCGACGATGCCCACCTCATGCCCCACCTGGCCGCGAATGGCCTCGGCGACGGCGGTGCGCACGTTTTCGGCGAGCTTGGTGAACGGATAGCCGTAGAACACCGCGAGATGGACGGTGATGTTGAGCCTGTCGTCGGACACCGATGCCTCGACGGGTTCGGGCGCGGGATTGGCGTTCTTGGTGAACACGGATACGAGGTTGGCGGCGAAGTCCTTCTCGCCCACCGATGCGACGCCCTCGAGCTGCTCGACGGCGCGAGAAACGATTGCGCTCACCACGTTGCGCGAGATGCCGATGCCGGAGATGAAGAGCTCATCCGCTGCCATTGTGTGTGACCTCCTGCCGTTTATCCACGCGCCTGCACGCGAAGAAGGATCCGTCTAACAGATAGAGTATAGACGTTTGCCGCCAGCTCGTGCAGCGCGTTCGCCCTCCGAAAGGCATGTCACGCGAAAACGGCATACCTCATGCGAAGCGAAGGGCGCGATGCGCGTGCGCGGTGCGTGCCTACACGCGGCTCACGAACTTACCGTCGCGGGTATCGACCTTGATCGTGTCGCCCACGTTGAGGTACATGGGAATCTGCACCACGGCGCCCGTCTCCACCGTCGCGGGCTTGGTGCCGCCCTGCACGGTATCGCCCTTGAAGCCCGGGTCCGTCTCGGTGATCTCGACCTCGATGAACATGGGCGGCTGCACCGCATAGAGCACGCCGTTGGCATAGTTGAGCAGGCAGACGTCGTTCTCCTTGAACCACTTGGCACTGTCGCCGATCATGTCGGCACCCACCTCGATCTGCTCGTAGGTGTCGTTATCCATGAAGTAGTACAGGTCTCCGTCGTTGTAGAGGTACTGCATCTCGCGGGTCTGCATGTTGACGCTCTCGAATTTGGCGGACTGCTGGAAGTTCTCCTCGTTCACGCGGCCGGTGCGGATGTCGCGGTACTTGGTGCGCACGTAGGTGTTGCCCTTGCCGGGCTTGACATGCTGCGCCTCGAGGATGACGCAGTCCTTGCCCTTGATGTTGACGCCGAGGCCGACCTTGAGATCGGTGATGCCGAGAGTTGCCATAGGAGTTGCCTTTCTTCCCGTCCGGACAGGTTCCGGACGAACCGCATTTCGTAGAAAGTATAGGACAAACTAGCCGCACTCGATAACGACCAGCTCATGGGTGGATGTAGCAAAGGGCGCATAGCCGTCCTCGGTCATGACGCCCGTGTCCTCCAGGCGGATGCCGAAGCGGCCCGGCAGGTAGATGCCCGGCTCCACGGTGATGACGGAGCCCGTCGGAACCTCGCCCTCGTAGGTGCGGCCGAAGACGGGCTTCTCGTGGATCTCGAGGCCCACGCCGTGGCCGAGGCCGTGGCCGAAGTAGTCGCCGTAGCCGCTCTCGGAGATGATCTTCACGGCGAGGTTGTGGATGTCCTTGCCGATGCAACCGGGCTTCGCCGCAGCGGCGCAGGTCTCATGGGCACGGCGAACGATGTCGTACACCATGCGCTGCTCGTCGGTGGGTGCGCCCAGAATGACCGTGCGCGTCATGTCGGCATGGTAGTCGCGGTAGAGCGCGCCGTAATCCAGGATGATGAAGTCGCCCTTCTGCACGCGATAGTCGCTCGGCTGGGCATGGGGGTTGGCGCCGTTCGCCCCGCCCGCGACGATGGAGTCGAAGGAGATCCCGTCGGCGCCGTGCGAGAGCATGTAGTTCTCGAGCTCCAGGCGGATCTCCTTCTCGCTCATGCCCGGCTTGATGAAGCCGCACATATGGGTGAAGGCCTCGTCGGTGATGGCCTGCGCCGCGCGAAGCAGCGCGAGCTCCTCCTCGTCTTTGACGATGCGCAGGGCGGCGATATCGCCGTGCATGCGCGGGAACAGCGCTGCGATGCCCTTTTTGCCGCACGCGACGCCCAGCTCGTCGAAGAAGCCCACATCCATGCTGTCCTCGATGGCGACCATGCGGGCGCGCGCGGATGCGATCTGCGCGGCGGCCCATGCGGCGCCGCCCAGCATCTCCTGATCGATAGCCCAAGGACCCTCGGCGCCCAAGCGCTCGATGAAGGTGTTGTAGTAGCGCGCGTCGGTGTGGAGCCGGAGCGCGTCCGCCGTGATGAAGGCCGTATGCGCGCTTTCGGAGTCGAAGACGCGCTCGGCGCCCGTCAGCCAGCGAAGGCTCGCGTTGTCGCGCACGATCGCCGCATCGTAGCCGCGTTCCTCCATGAGCGCGCGAAAGCGCTCCACGCGCGTGTTCAGTGCATCTGCCATTGCGTAGTACCTGCCCCTCTAATAGCGATCATCTAGTTGCGCGAATCGACCCATGCGGCGGCATGCTCGGCGAGAAGGTCCTCGGAGAGCGTTGCCAGGCGGATGCGTCCGAATGCTTTCGGTAAGAACATCTGGAACCGGTTGGTGCGCAGGAAGCACTCGCATTTGAGCGCACGGGCCAGCTCGGGTGCCGAGAAGGGCACGCTCTCGACGTAGCCCAGGCCGAGCGCATCGAGCGCCTCGTCGATGGCGAGCACGTCCTCCACGGCGAAATCGCCCTGCCCCGCCGCGAGGCGGGAGGCGAAGCGCATGCCCTCGGCGAGCAGCGTCGATGAGGGCACGTCGGCCCCGAACAGCGGGCGCGCCGCGCGCAGGAAGGTGCGGCCGAAGCCGAGCGAGTCGCGCGTGGCGACGGCGGTCGATGCGGCCACGCGCCCGCGGCTGCGGAACGCATCGCCGATCACCGTGGCGCGCGCTTTGGGATCTCCCTCGAGGTAGCCGTCGATGCCGTCCCAGAGCTTGCCGAACGCCTTCTCCGTATCGGCGGCTGCTCCGCACACCATGAGCGCACGCCCGTAGAGCTCCTCCTCGCTTGCGAACGAAGGCTCCATGAGCTCGAAATCGCAGTAGACGAAGCGCATCGCCGTAGGATATGCATACATCTCGCGATGCGCTCCCACGGTGAGCCCGACAGGCGTGCAGCCGCCCTCGAGCGCCGCGCGCAGATCGAGCGGATACGCCATGAGCGAGATGCCGTTGCACCAGCCTTTTGCCGCAAAGGATGCGAGCGAGAGGGCGCCGGTGTCACCCATGACGCACAGGCCGTCGCCCGACGTGACGCCCAGACGGTCGAGCTCGTCGAGAACGCGCTGGGCGGCATCGAGCGTGAGCGCATCGGGTCCCTGGGGCATCTCGATGCGCTGCACCGAGAAGCCCGCGTCGGTGAGGGAACGGCGCACGCGCTCCACCTGCTCGGCGGGAACCGCCGCCGTGGGGGCGAGCACGGCGATGCGCGGCGAGCCGAGCACGCTCTTGAGCTCCTTTCCCGCCCGGTCGGCGAGCCCCGTGCCCATGCGGGTGTCCATCGAGCCTCCCGGAACGGTGACCCACTGGCGCACCAGCACGTTGTCGGCCGCGTCGGTCATAGCAGGCCCCTTTCCCACAGCAGCTGCCCGGAGAGGGCGGCCACCTCGTCGAAGCTCTTCTTGCGGATATCGATGGTGATATCGGCGGCGCGCTCGTACAGCGGGCGGCGATGCGCATACACGCGCGCGGCGTTGGCGCGGTCGCCGAGATCGGGACGGCGCTCGGGCCGCTGGATCTGGCGCAGCGAGTCCTCAAGGTCGCCGTCGAGAAACACCACGGTGCCCATCTCGTGCATGAGATCGCAGTTCTCGGTGCGCTCGATGATGCCGCCGCCGCAGCTCACGAGCAACGATTTGCGCTGGCGGAGACGTTTCAGGACGCTCGTCTCGGCAATGCGGAAGGCATCCTCGCCGTCCTGCTCGAACACCTGCGCGACGCGCTTGCCGAGGCTGAGCTCCACCATGTGGTCGGTGTCGACGTAGGGACGATGGAACAGCTCGCCGAGGTTCCGGGCAAGCGTTGACTTGCCCGCACCCAGAAAGCCGATGAAGAAGATATGGTCGCAGCCCTCATGGACGACGACGTTGTGCCCGAGGTTATCCACACGTGTCTCCTTGGAGTTCCAACCCTTTGATTTTACCACCATGCAGGCGCATCCGTCACCACGAGGGGCGACTGACAGAAGCCGCGCGCTCGAGTGCGCTATTCTCCCTCGAATCGATTGCCGCGCAGCGCCACGGCCTCGAATGCGCGGAACAGGTAGGTGTACCAGAGCTCGCGCATGCTCTGCGGACGCACGAGGATGGTGCGCACGCCCGCAAGGTTGCCTGCGCAGATGTCGGTATAGACCTGATCGCCGACCATGACCGCCTGCCCTGCGGAGACGCCCAGCTCATCGAGCGCGCGGCGCATCGCGAACGGAAACGGCTTCATGGCGCTGCCCACCCATTGCGCATCAAGCTCCCGGGCGGTTGCCTCCACCAGCCTGGAGTGGAGGTTGTTCGACACGATGCAGACCGAGAAACCCAGCTCATGGGCGCGGTCGATCCATGCCCTCACCGCTTCGGGAACGCGCTTGGTCGTGCGCGGCACGATGGTGTTGTCGCGGTCGAGCAGCAGGCAGCGGATGCCATCCCGGGCGAGTTCGTCGAGGTCGATCAGCTCGACGCGGGCAACGTAGCGCCAGGCCTTGAACAGCGCCATGCGATCAGTCCCCCGGGGCGTTGGCGATGGCCGCCTCGTGCTCTTCGAGCGTCTCGGAGAACACATGGTAGTCGCCTTCCATGTAGAAGTACATGTAGGAGGTGCGGTCGGGATCGCATGCCGCGTTGATGGACGCGATGCCGGGCGAGCAGATGGGCGTGGGCGTGAGCCCGCCGTTGAGATAGGTGTTGTAGGGGCTGTCCTCCTGGAGGTCGCTCTGATAGACCTCGCGGCCCACGATGTACTCGGTGGTGGCGTCGGACTGCAGCGGCATGCCCTCCTCGATGCGGTTGTAGAGCACCGAGGCAACCGTCGCGCGATCGCTGTCGGTGTTCGTCTCGCGCTCGACGATCGACGCCATCGTGAGGATCTCGTAATCCGAGAACTCGATGCCGTAGCGCTCCGCGAGCGTCGAGCGGATCTCATCGAAGTCGATGCCGGCTATCTCGGCGGCATACTGGTCGAGCATGGCGCGGATAACGACATCGGCCGTGGCATCGACGCCCGAGAAATCGTAGGACTTGGGGAACAGGAAGCCCTCGAGGGAGTCGTTGGCCGCATCGGCGAGGAACGGATAGTCCGCAACGTAGTTCGAGGCTTTTGCCTGCTCGAGGAAGACGTCGCGCGGAATGCCGAGGCGGCTCTCCACCAGATCGGCCGTCTTGGCGACGGTGAAGCCCTCGGGCACCGTGAGGTTGCCCGCCGTCGAGTTGGGACCCTCGATGAGCTGGCGCACCACGTCGGAGGGATCGGTGCCCGTGACGAAGTAGTAGGGGCCGCTCTTGAGCAGCTGCTCGGCCTCTTGGCGCCTGATCGTCTGCATGAAGGCGGCGCGGTCGTCGATGATGCCCTCCTGGTAGAGGAGCTCGGCGATCTCGCCTGCGCCCGAACCGTCGGGGATGACGATCTCGGTGCCGACGCCCTGCTCGAACGGGGGGCGATCGTCGGTGGATGAGGTCCCCATGATGCGGGGGATCACCACGAACATCACCACGGCGGCGAGGCCGGCAACCACGATGAAGCCGGCCAGGCCCTTGACCAGCGTGCGCCCGATCGAATGCTGCGTTCTGCGCGACGTGCCCACACGCTCCTGCGCACGCGCCGTGGCGCGTGCGGTGCGCGAGGACACGCGACCGCCGTCGAGGATGGAGGTGGAGGTCGAGGGGGTGCCGCGCAGGGTCTCGAGCCCCTCCACAGCTGCAGGTTTCACCTCGTCGGACGTGGTGACGACGCTGCGCGCCCGCCTGCGCTTCTGCGCGTTCGTATCGGCGGCGGCGCGGTCGCTCTCGGGTGCTTTCTTTTCAGCCATGATCCTCTACCCCATCGGTTCGCCGGGCGTCGAGCCAGGACTGCAGAATGAGCGATGCCGCAACCATATCGATCTTGCCGCGCATGCCCCTCTCGTCCAGACCCTGTTCATGTAGGATACGCTTCGCCTCCGCAGAAGAGAGGCGTTCATCCCAAAACTCCAAGGGAAGTGCGCATTTTTCGGCGATCTCACGGGCGCGAGCCTCGATGGCCTCGGCCTGCGGGCCCTGCTCGCCTCCCATCGTGAGCGGACGGCCGCACACGAGCACGTCGGGCTCCCAATCGCTGAGGACGCGGCGCCATGAAGGCGCGTTCGAGAACACCTCGGCAGCGGGCAGCACGCAGACGGGAGAGGCGATGCGGGCGGCGGGGTCGCTCACGGCCACGCCCACGCGCTTCTCGCCTATGTCGAGTGCGAGCGCCCTCATCAAGCCAGCATCGCGCGGGCTGCGTCGAGCGCCGCATCGATGCCCGCAGGATCGGTGCCGCCTGCCTGCGCCATGTTGGGCTTGCCGCCGCCTCGCCCGCCGACGAGCGCGGCGATCTCCTTGACGACGTCGCCTGCGGAGAAGCCTGCGGCGACGGCCGCATCGGTGGCGCCGGCCAGAAGCGCCACCTTGCCGTCATCGGTGGCGGATGCGAGCACGCAGGCGCACGGACCGTCCAGCTGCTCGCGCACGCTGTCCCACGCGCTGCGGATATCCTTGCCGCCGATGCCGTCGAGACGGGCGATGACCAGCTTGTAAGCGCCCTTGTCGACAGCTCCCGCGAGCGCGGAGGCGAGTTTGGACGACTGGCCGCCGGTAAGCGCCGCAGCAAGCTTCTTCTCGGCCTCGGCTCGCTCGGCGATAAGCGCCTCGACGCGCGCGGACACGTCGGCGGGGCGGCACTTGAGCGTGGCGGCCACGGCGTCGATCTCGGCGAGGCGGCCGTCGAGGTAGTTGATCGCGCCCACCGAGGTCACGGCCTCGATGCGGCGGGCGTTGGAGCCCACGGAACCCTCGGAGACGATCTTGAACAGGCCGATCTCGGCGGTGTTGCGGGCGTGGGTGCCGCCGCAGAGCTCGCGCGAGAACGGCGCGTCCTCGGCGCCGCAGGACACCACGCGCACCGCATCGTCGTACTTCTCTCCGAAGAGGGCGATGGCACCGGAGGCTTTCGCCTCGTCGATGCCCATGATCTGGGTGATGACGGGCTTGGCTGCGAAGATCTCGGCGTTGACCATGCCCTCGACGCGATCTATCTCGTCTTTGGTCATGGCTTCGAAATGGGTGAAGTCGAAGCGCAGGCGATCGGGCGCCACGAGCGATCCCGCCTGGTTGACGTGCTCGCCGAGAACGGCTCTGAGGGCGGAATCGAGAAG
Organism: Atopobiaceae bacterium; assembly: GCA_040307385.1. Classification (GTDB taxonomy): domain Bacteria; phylum Actinomycetota; class Coriobacteriia; order Coriobacteriales; family Atopobiaceae; genus RUG721. The sequence continues at coordinate 17,530 of JAWRJQ010000092.1, read as the reverse complement.
GTGGGTCGCCGTGTGGTTGCGGCGGATGAGCTCGCGGCGGCCATGGTCGATGGAGGCGGTGACGTGCGCTCCGAGGGCGAGCGCGCCCTCCTCAACCGTGCCGATATGCGCGACAAGGCCTCCCTCATGATGGCGGGCGTCGGTGATGCGCACGCGCAGGCCATCCGCGCAGAGAGAGCCGGTGTCGCCCACCTGACCGCCCCTCTCGGCGTAGAACGGCGTGGCCGAGAGCACGACCTCGACCTCGGCGCCCGCCTCAGCGTGCGACGTCTCGACGCCTTCGCTCACGACGGCGAGAACCTCGGCATGGGAGGTCTCGACGTCGTAGCCCTCGAAGACCGTCTCGGGCAGCTTATCGGAGAGGGCGACCCACACGTCGTTGAAGGTGCCCCAGGCGTCCTGCTCGGCATGCGCGCGGGCGCGCTCGCGCTGCTCGGCCATACAGGCGTCGAAGCCCGCCATATCGACCGTGCAGCCTTTGTCCTCGCAGATCTCACGCGTGAGGTCGATGGGGAATCCGTAGGTGTCGTGCAGCTGGAAGGCCATGGCTCCCGGCAGCTCATCGCCCGCATCGAGCGCCTCGAGCGCGGCGGCGAGCTTGGCCTCCCCGGCATCGAGCGTGGCGTTGAAGCGCTCCTCCTCGGCGCGCAGCAGGCTCAGGATGAGCGCCTTGTTCTCGGTTAGCTGCGGATAAACGTCAGCCATGAGGCGCATGACCTCCTCGGAGTACGTGGAGAGGAAGATGCCGCCGATGCTCAGCAGGCGGCCGTGGTAGACGGCGCGGCGCAGCAGGCGGCGCAGGACGTAGCCACGGCCCTCGTTGGAGGGCAGGATGCCGTCGCCGATCATGAAGGTGACGGCGCGGCTGTGGTCGGCCACGATGCGCATGGAGCGGTCGGCGCGGGCGTCGGCGCCGTACGTGCGGCCCGAGAGGCTCTCGCCCACGCCGATGAGCGAGGTCAGGACGTCGCCATCGTAGTTGGTGCCCTTGTGCTGCATGATGGCCGCGATGCGCTCGAGGCCCATGCCGGTATCGATGTTGCGGTGCGGGAGGTCGGGCAGCGAGCCGTCCTCCTGGCGATCGTACTGGGTGAAGACGAGGTTCCAGAACTCGAGGTAGCGCTCGCCCTCGTCGCCGGGGGCTTCGCCCTCGAACTCGGGGCCCTGATCGAAATAGATCTCGGAGCAGGGCCCGCAGGGGCCGGTCGGGCCGGCGGCCCAGAAGTTGTCGTCGGCGCCGAGACGGGAGATGTGCTCATAGGGCACGCCGTGGGAATGCCACAGCTCGACGGCCTCGTCGTCGTCCTCGAAGACCGTCATGTAGAGCCGGTCCTCGGGCAGGCCGAGGTGCTCCTCGTCCGTGATGAACTCCCACGCCCACGCGATGGCGTCGGCTTTGGAGTAGCCGCCGAAGGAGAAGTTGCCGAGCATCTCGAAGAACGAGAGGTGGCGCGAATCGCCGATGTTGTCGATATCGTTGGTGCGCAGGCACTTCTGGCAGGAGCATGCGCCGATCTCGGGCATGGTCTTGATGCCCTGGTAGTATTCCTTGAACTGGTTCATGCCCGCGTTGGTGAGCAGAAGCGACGGATCGTCGGGAACGAGCGATGACGACGGATAGAGCTTGCAGCCCTTGGACTCGAAGAACTTCAGGAAGTCGTCGCGGATCTCGGCCGTGGTCATCGTCTTGTAGTCGGACATAGCGCCTTGCTCTCCTCAGCTATCCATTCCCGCACCTGCGGAACCGTGCGTGCATAACTGAGTGATTATACCCCATCGGATATGCCTGCGCTGCGAAGGCGCGCGGGCGGCTACTCCCTCACGCTCGCGGGATCGATCTTCTCCTGAAGGCGGCGCAGGGTCTTGCGCAGCAGACGCGAAACCTGCACCTGGGAGATGTCGAGCTGCTTGGCGATCTCGACCTGCGTGAGGCCCTCGACGAAGCGCATGCGCACGGCCTGCTGCTCGCGCGGGGAGAATCCCGCGATGGCCTCGTCGAGCACCAGACGATCGTCGGTTGCGGCAAGCTCTTTATCCTCGTTGCCGAGGTGGTCCATGAGGGTCGGGGCCTCCTCGTCGTCGGCGCCGCTCTTCTGCTCGAACGAGACGGAGCTGTACGCGCTCGACGACTCCATGGCTTCGAGCACCTCGTCCACAGAGACGCCCAGATGGTCTGCGAGCTCGGAGACGGACGGCATGTGCCCGAGCTCCACGGCAAGGTCGTCGGTCGCGCGGTTGACCTTTTGGGAGAGCTCCTGCAGGCGGCGCGGGACACGCACCGACCAGCCCTTGTCGCGGAAGTGGCGGCGCAGCTCGCCGAGGATGGTGGGCGTCGCGTAGGTGGAGAACTCGAGGCCGCGTTCGGGCTCGAAGCGGTCGATTGCCTTGATCAGCCCGAGGTAGGCTACCTGCTCGAGATCGTCGTCGGATTCGCCTCGGTTCCTGAACTTGCGGGCGAGGTAGCGGGCGAGGCCGTCGTAGGCCATGATGAGCTGGTCGCGAGCGTCGATATCGCCGGAGCGCGCCGCACGGAAGAGCCGGCGCGTGCGGAGACGGTTCCACTTGACCGGCCGCTGGCCGCCCGCGTCTGCGGAGCGGTCATCGTCTTCGTCGTCTACGGACTCGCCTTCGACGTCATCGCGCTCCTCCGCGCCATCGAGGCCTTCATCCTCCCCCTCATCGAGATAGAGCTGCTCGTCGCCGTCGTCATCGTCGGTGAGGTCGATGTATGCGTCGTCTGGGTAAACCGACATGCTAGCCGATCCTCTTCGCCAGATGGAGCCGCGCTGCAGCCCCGTCCACCTCGAACTCGTCGCAGACGGCCGCGAGCAGCAGGCGCGCGAGATCGAGCTCTGCGGTGTCGTCGGGCACGGGTCCCAGCGAGAAGTCCATGGACATGCCCTCGTCGGAGAGGGTGAAAACGATGGAGCACACCTCGGGCCTGCTGGCGCAGGAGAGCACGAAGCCCTCCTCGGCGGCCATACGCACCTCCTCGACATCGTCGAGGCTCATATCGAGGAATACCGCGAGGTTGGCGGCCATCATGCGCACCGAGCGCGCGAACGATGCCTCTGCGGGCACGGACAGTTCAACGTGGGAGGTTTTCATGGTGCTCTTTCTACTCAGCCTTCTCTTCAGCCGCCGCGCCGTCCGCATCCGCCTCTGCGCCGGCTGCGGGCTGCTCCGGTGCGTAGACCACATAGGCCGACTTCTCTTCGGCTGCCGGAGAAGCCTCGTCGGAGGGCGCCTGCACGGCTGCGTCCTCAGGAGCGGCGGGGGCTGAGAGCTGGGAGTCGGACGTGCGCTTCTTGCCCTTGCGGCGCCTGCCGGTAAGGCGGCCCACGGCGTTGGACACGGAGGTGACGGCGCCGGTTGCCGCACGTGCGGCGCCGGTGGTGACGGTGGAGACCGCCCCGGTGGCACCCGAGACGTCGCCCAGGATGCCATTGACGTTATCGACTGCGGTGCCCACCTTGTCGAGCAGCTCGGGAACCTGCTTGACGGCGGGATCGAGCTCGTCCATCAGGCCGTCTACCTTGCCGATGACGGGCTGGACCTGGCCGATCGTGTCGTTGGCGGTGACGGAGAGATCATCGACGACCTTGCGCGTCTTGCGGATGGTGAGCGCGAGCTCGATGACGGCCCATACGCCGGCGCATGCAAGCACGATCAGGGCGATACTCAGGTAATCCATGGTCTCCTCCTCGGTCTGGACCGGTCCCGGAAACGGTTTACGTGTTCTATTCTACCCATCATGGCGAGGTTTCCGTTCCTCGTCTTGGTCCAAGCGGTCGCGGGCGGATGCCTCGGTGCGCCAGGCCTCCCATCCCCGGGGGCCGGGCTCATAGAAGGCGCCCCGGTCGAGACCCTCGGGAAGATAGCGCTGCTCCACCCAGCCGGCAGGATAATTGTGGGGATAGAGGTAGGGGCCGTATTCATCCGAACCCGGGCGGTGGCGGTCGCGCAGGTGCGCGGGAACCTCGCGGCGCGGGCCCGTGCGCACCTCCGCAAGCGCTGCGTCGATGCCCTTCTCGGCAGCGTTGCTCTTGGGAGCGAGGCACAGGTAGAGAGCCGCCTGGGCGAGGTTGATGCGGCATTCGGGATAGCCGATGGCCTCGGTTGCCTTGAAGGCCGCCTCGGCCACGAGCAGCGCCTGCGGATCCGCATTGCCGATGTCTTCCGAAGCGCAGATCATGATGCGGCGCGCGATGAACTTGGGATCCTCGCCCGCGTCGATCATGCGCGCGAGCCAATAGAGCGCGGCGTCGGGGTCGCTGCCGCGCATGGATTTGATGAACGCCGAGATGATGTCGTAGTGCATGTCGCCGTGCTTGTCGTACGGGAGGCCGCGGCGCGGGGTGGCGTCCTCCACGTGGGAGCGCGTGATGACGACGGGGATCTTCGTGCGCTCGTCGGCAGGCTGGGCCATCTGGCTCGCCAGCTCGAGCGTGGTGAGCGCCGCGCGCGCATCGCCGCCTGCGAGCATGACGATCTCGTCCTCCGCGTCCTGCTCGAGCGTGAAGCGCCCGTCGAGACCGTGCTCGTCGGCGAGGGCGCGCTCGATCAGCTGGCGGATGGCCTCGTCGGAGAGCGGTGCGAGCTCGATCACGCGCGAACGCGAGATAAGCGCCGAGTTGACCTCGAAGAAGGGATTCTCGGTGGTTGCGCCCACGAGCACCACCACGCGGTCCTCCACGGCGTGGAGCAGGGCGTCTTGCTGCGTGCGGTTGAAGCGATGGATCTCATCGATGAACAGGATCGTGCGCTGGCCGCCCGTGAGCAGGCGGTTCTCGGCGGCCTCGATGGCCTGCCGCAGGTCCTTGACGGTGCCCGTGATGGCCGAGACCTCCACGAAGGCGGCGTGGGTGGTGTTGGCGATGATGCGCGCGAGCGTGGTTTTGCCCGTGCCGGCGGGACCGTAGAGGATGATCGATGAGAGCGCGTCCTGCTCGATGGCGCGGCGCAGCCACGAACCCTCCCCCACCGTGTCCTCCTGGCCCACGTAGCCGTCGAGCGTCTGCGGGCGCATGCGCACGGCGAGCGGGGCGTTGAGGTTGCGCTTGTAGCGCTCGATGCTGCTGAACAAGGTATCCATGTAACAGATTGTAGACCAGATTCCCGATCCGAGCCGTTCGTCCGCGAGCATGCGTGCTACTATCGGGAACGTTGAAAGGATGGACATGGATCGTATTCCCCTTATCGGCATATGCATGCGCGTGGGCGACAACCCCAACCACGCGAGCGTTGATATCCGCTACCTGCGACGCATCGAGGAAGCGGGCGGCATCCCCGTGGCGCTCCCCTACGGCTTCGAGGCCGCCAAGCACGTGGACTCCGTGCTGGGCATCATCGACGGCTTGCTGCTCACCGGCGGCGGCGATCTCTGCCCCGAGTGCTTCGGCGGCTCGCCCTATGCCAAATCCTGCTCTGCAAAGCTGTCGTTCCTCTCAGCCGAGCGCGACGTGTTCGAATACGCTGCCGCGCAGGCGGCTTGGGATATGGATATGCCCACGCTCGGCATCTGCCGGGGCATGCAGGTCATGAACGTCACCCTCGGGGGCACGCTGGTGCGCGACATCTCGGAGCTCGAGGGCGTCCATATCAACCACGTCGTGCTCGACCGTCAGGAAGATCCGGTCCACCGCGTCACCGTTCAGGAGGGTTCCCGGCTCGCACGCATCCTCGGAACCACCGAGCTGGGCGTCAATTCCCTGCACCATCTGGCGATCTGCGAAAAGGCCAAGGGCGGCGAGATCGTGGCATGGGCTCCCGACGGCACGCCCGAGGCGCTCGAGTTCCCCGATAAGGACTTTTTCCTGGGCGTTCAGTGGCACCCCGAGATCATCGCCAATACGCCGCAGCTCTTCGAGACATTCGTGAACGCGTGCCGGGAGAGACGCGCCTCCTAGCGACGCAGCCGCGCGCACGTTTGCCCGTCTCGGTCGATTATCCGGGGCATGTTCAGGCGTTTTGCGGTCTCGATAGGGCTTCGATGTGCGCGAACCGGCGCCCCGCAGGGAGCCGGACGGGCATGATGCAGTCGGCTACAGTGTGCGGAGAGCGTCCACGAGCGCGGTCTTAGCTGCGGTCTTCTCGTCCACGCGCTTGATCGCGCGCGCCGGGCACCCGGCGACCACGGTGCGGTCGGGCACATCCTCCACCACCACGGCGCCGGCGGCCACGACGGAGCCCTCGCCCACGCGACATCCCTCGATCACCACGGCGTTGGCGCCCACGAGCACGTTGTCCTCCACGATGACGGGCGTGGCGCTCGCAGGCTCGATGACGCCCGCCAGCACGGCGCCGGCCCCGATGTGGCAGTGCGCGCCCACGATGGCTCGGCCGCCCAGCACGGCTCCCATGTCGATCATGGTGCCGTCGCCCACGACGGCGCCGATGTTGATGATGGCGCCCATCATGATGACGGCGCCGTCGCCGATCTGGACCTGCTCGCGGATGATGGCGCCCGGCTCGATGCGCGCGTTCACGTCTTTGTAGTCGAGCAGCGGCACGCCCGAGTTGCGGCGGTCGTTCTCTATGACGCAATCGACGATGGCATCCGAGGCCTGCATGAGCACGGGCGCGATGTCCGCCCAGTTGCCCATCACGATGAGGTCGCCCGCGCCGAAGACATGCGTCTGAGGTCCGAAATCGGGGCGCGCCGCGCCCTCGGCAAGCTTGAGATAGGCTTTGACCGGGGTGGTCTTGGGCGCGTTGGCGATATGGGCGATCAGTTCTTCGGCATTCATGCTGCCTCCCTCTTAAAACATCAGGTCGTCGAACGTGTAGAATCCTGGCGCACAGCCGAGCAGGCGCTTGGCAGCAGCCACGGCGCCCATCACGAAGATCTGCCGGCTCGTCGCGCGGTGCGTGAGAACGACCTCTTCGTCGGCACCGAAGAAATGCACCTCGTGGACGCCCGCCACGGTGCCGCCGCGCACGGCATGCACGCCGATCTCGCGCTTCGTGCGCGCGCCGACCATGCCGAAGCGGCCCGGCACCACCGTGTGCGCGCCGTCGGGATCGACGGCGGCGAGCAGCGTCTTGGCCGTGCCGCTCGGCGCATCGGCCTTCCTGCCATGATGCGTCTCGACGATCTCGATGTCGAAATCGGCGAGCGCGGCGGCCGCCTCGGCGGCTAGGCGCCTCAGCACCGCCACACCGAGCGCATAGTTGGATGACCAGACGACGGGAGCGCGGGAACCCAGGGCCTCGAGCGCGGCCAGGTCGTCCGCCGTATAGCCCGTCGTTCCCGACACGAGCGCCGTGCCTGTGCGCTGCACGTAGGCGGCGACGCCCGGAAGCGCGGCGGCGTTGGAAAAGTCGAGCGCCACATCGGCCGCAGGAGCTGCGTCGGCAAGCTCGGACGCGTTGTCGATGTCGTAGGTTCCCCGCACCTCGAAGCCCTCGTCGAGCAGGGCGGCGCGGATGAGCGTGCCCATCCGCCCGCCGCCGATGATGATCGCGCTAGGCAAGCAGACCACACTCCCCCATCACGCGTTCCACACGGGCGCGGTTGGCGTCCGACAGAGGATAGAGCGGAGAGCGGTAGCTTTCCTCGATCATGCCCATCATGGCCAGGGCTGCCTTCACGGGGATGGGATTGACCTCGCAGAACAGCGCCTGCACCAGGTCGAGGCCCTCGAGCTGGATGCGCAGCGCCTCGCGGCAGTCGCCCGCCAGATAGGAGGCGACCAGATCGTGGCAGGCGGCGGGCTGCACGTTTGCCCACACGCTGATGACGCCCGAACCGCCGAGCGACAGGATGGGGACCACCATATCGTCGTTGCCGGAGTACATGCGGAAGTCGTCCGAAAGGTACTTCGCGACGCTCGTGGCGTAGCTGATGGATCCCGAGGCCTCCTTGATCCCCATCACGCTGGGATGCCGGCTGAGAAGCGCTACGTTGGCTTCGCTGATGGAACACCCCGTGCGACCGGGGATGTTATAGAGGATCGAGGGGATCTCGGTCTGATCGAGGACCGTGGTGAAGTGGCGGTAGATGCCCTCCTCGTTGGACTTGTTGTAGTACGGGGTGATGAGAAGCAAGGCATCGCAGCCCACCATCTGGAGGCTCTTGGCCTTGTTGAGCGACTCCATCGTGGAGTTGGAGCCCGCGCCGCCTATGACGGGAATGGCGCCGTCCACGCGATTGATCACGTGCTGGGCCACGGCCACGTCCTCGGCATCGGTCATCGTGGAGCTCTCGCCCGTGGTGCCGAGCACGAGGATGCCGTCGGTCTTGTTGGCCAGATGGAAGTCGACGAGGCGGTCGAGCGCGTTGAAGTCGACCTCGCCGTTCGCCTTGAACGGGGTGACGAGGGCGACGATGGAGCCGGTGAGGTTGCGGATGTCGGTTGCCATGTCCGGTCCTTTCCTAGAACAGCTGGTCGAGTGCGGAAGAGAAATCCTGATCGATGTCGAGCGTGGCGAAGTAGTCGGAGGGCTTCTCGGCGCGGCGTATCAGCCGCACGGTACCGTCCTCTCCCAGCAAGAGCTCTGCGGAGCGCAGCCTGCCGTTGTAGTTGTAGCCCATGGCGTGCCCATGGGCGCCCGCATCGTGGATGAAGAGCACGTCCCCCACCTCCACCTCGGGAAGCACGCGATCGCGGGCGAACTGGTCGTTGTTCTCGCAGAGGCCGCCCACGACGTTGGCCGTGAGCGTTGCGGGCGCGTCCTCCTTGCCCATCACGGTGATATGGTGATAGGCGCCGTACATGGCGGGGCGTATGAGGTCGGCGGCGCAGGCGTCCACGCCCACGTAGGTCTTGTATGTCTCCTTCATGTGGATGACGCGGGTGATGAGCGCGCCTGCGGGCCCGCACATCCATCGACCGAGCTCGGTGAAGATGCTCACATCGCCCATGCCCGCAGGCACGAGCACGTCGTCGTAGGCGCGGCGCACGCCCTCCCCGATGGCGGCGATGTCGGCCTCGGCGTCCGTCTCGCGGTAGGCAACGCCCACACCGCCGGACAGGTCGACGAAGGAGATGCGCACGCCCAGCTCGTCGCGCACGCGCACCACGAGCTCGAAGAGCAGGCGCGCCAGCGCCGGGTAATACTTGTTGCCCTGCGCGTTGGAAAGCAGAAACGAGTGCAGGCCGAACTCGGTCACGCCCGCGTCGGCGAGGCGCGCATAGCTCTCGAAGATCTGGGCTTCGGTCATGCCGAACTTGGATTCTGCGGGACGGCCGGCGGGATTGTCGGGCACCTCGAAGCTGCCGCCCGGATTGAAGCGCAGGCACACGGTTGCGGGAAGCGTGCCGTCAAGCGCGCGGGCAAGGCAGTCCACCATGTCGGCGGAATCGAGGTTGATGAGCGCGCCCATACGCGCGGCCAGGCGGTAGTCCTCGTCGGGGGTGTCGTTGGATGAGAGCATGATGCTGCGCCCGGTCACGCCGCAGGCGGCGGCGAGCATGAGCTCCGTGCCCGTGGCGCAATCGCAGCCGCAGCCCTCCTCGGCGAGGATGCGCACGATGGAGGGGTTGGGCGTGGCCTTGACGGCGAAATACTCCTTGAAGCCGGGATTCCATGAGAAGGCCGCAGCGAGCGCTCGGGCGCGGGCGCGGATCTCCCGCTCGTCGTAGAGATGGAACGGCGTGGGGTATGCCGCGCAGATCTTCTCGAGCGCTCTGCAATCGATGAACGGACGCTTCTCCATGCCTGCCCTCCTCGACAAAAAACCGATAAGCGCGCTGCTTATCGGCCGGGAAGAGCATGATCGATAAGATAGCGCACCTGCTGCTGCAGACAGTCCTACGGGTGTTTCCCGCAAGCCCACCCCCGCGCCGTGCCCGGATGCGGGAATTCGGCGAGCCTTGCCTCCGCCCGGGATCATCGCGCGCCCGCTCCCCCGAGCATCTTCATGCTCGCTCCTCTATCTGCAGATGAGCTTATCACCGGAGCATGCCGCGCGCAACGTGCGACTCGCATCTGTAACAGAGTGCGGCGGTTGATCGCCCGGCGGACCCCGCAGGCCGACCTCCTCTGCGAACGGAGCGGCTACCTCAGCGAATCCACGAAACGCGCCAGGCGGTCGAGCCCTTCGACGAGCACCGCATCCTCGCAGGCGTACGAGAGGCGCGCATGCCCTTCCGCCGAAAAGCACGAGCCCGGCACGAGCGCCACGCCCGCCTGCCCGATGGCGCGCAGGCAGAATTCCTCGCTCGAGATTCCGAAAGGCGCGATGTCGATGAGGGCGTAGAACGCACCGCACAGCGGGGCGCATGCGACGCCCATCGCGGCGAGCGCATCGCACACGAGGGCACGTCGGCGCAGGTAGGCGGCGCGCATGTCGTGCGTGGGCGTTTTTAGGGCGGCGACGGCGGCCTTCTGGAGAAATGCCGGCACGCTCGACACGAGGCTCTGATGCACCTTCGCAACCTCGGGCGCGGCCGCAGGAGGTGCGATGAGCCAACCGAGGCGCCACCCGGTCATGGCCCACGACTTGGAGAAGCCGTTCACCACGAAGGTGCGGTCGGCAAGCTCGGGATGCGCGGCTGCAAAGCGGGTGAAGCCCGGCACGTAGACGAGCTCGGCGTAGATGTCGTCCGCAAGCACGTAGAGGTCATGCGCACGGGCCGCCTCGGCGACGATCGTCAGGCTCTCGGGCGTGTACACGCACCCCGTCGGGTTGTTGGGCGAGGTCACCACGACGAGCTTGGTGCGCGGCGTGACGGCCTCCTCGAGCGCGGCGCGCGAGATCTGAAACCCCGTTCCCGCCGTGTCCACGACGACGGTCCGTGCGCCGAAGAGGGCGGCAAGCTGCTGATACCCCAGGTAGAGCGGCGAGAAGAGCACCACCTCGTCTCCCGGGTCGAGCACGGTTGCGAACGATGCCGCGATGGCCTCGGTTGCCCCCACGGTGGCGAAGATGCGCTCGGGGTCGGCGGGGATGCCGCGCGCGCCCTCCCAGGCGGCGACGGCCTCGCGCAGGTATGCGAAGCCCGCGTTGGGCGGATAGTGGGTGTTGCCTGCGGCAAGCTCCTCCGTGACGGCCGCGCGGATGTGCGGGGCCGTAGTCTCGCCCGGCTCGCCGATGGCAAGCGAGATGCATCCGGGGGTGGCGGCGGCGAGCGCGGTGAAGCGCCGGATCCCCGATACGGGCAGGTTGGCGAGCTTGCTGCTGAGCGGACGCGGCATGAGGCTCCTTCTCGTGGACGACGATGCAAGCATAGCATCCCGCACCCTCCCCGGCCCCTGGCACCGAACCGCCTTATTCCTGCGGATTTTGGCACTAGAAGGCCCTATTCCTGAGGAATAAGGCGGTTTGGCGGCTCAGACCGCAGGAATAAGGCGGTTCGGTGCCAGGGGCCTGCGACGCCTTGCGTATCCGCAACCCCTTGCCTATAGTGGGGAAAGCACGTGAACACGCACATGAAACGGGGCATCCATGGCACGGCGCGCCAATATCGAGCAATACGTCTTCGGCACCACGTCCCTCATCGCCAACCGCATGGCGGCATCCATCGACGTGCAGCTCGAAGGCATCACCTACAAGCAGTGGTTCTTCCTCATGATGATCGACCGCATGGACGCGCTCGAGAAGAGCGTGCATGATGTTGCGCAATTCGTGGGGACGACCCGCCAGAACGCACGCAAGATCATCGAGCAGCTCGAGCACAAGGGCTATGCGGAGACCTCCCCGTCGCGCTTCGACGCCCGCGCGCTGAACGTGAAGATCACCCGCAGCGGTAAGAGCCGCCTTGCCCGAAGCGCCCCGGTCGTAGCTGCTGCAACGGGCGCGCTGTTCGCCGAGGTGTCCGATGCGGAGTTGCAGGCCTTCGCGGCGACCTTGGGAACGCTCGTCTCGCACCTCGCCGCAGAGGACGCGGAAGGGTAGACCTGCTTATGCCTTAGGCGCGCAACGACGGCGCGCCCGTCACCCGCTCGCCCAACCAGTTGGCGAATCTCTCGGTATAGAAGCGATAGTAGGAGTGGGCGTGCGCCGTGCGCAGGCGCTCGAACGCGGGGGTGCCCGCCCAGATCATGGAGGGGATGGCGAAGAGCGGCAGGTAGAGCGGGCCGAAGATGAGCGATTGGATGCAGTGGCCGTATTCGTGCACGAGGAGCTTGCCGTCATGGGCTGCGGGCAGGCGGCGGCGCGCTCGCATCGCCTTGCCCGTGACGCCGGGCACGAAGATGAACGGTCCGAGCGAGAGGCCGCGCCGATTGCGCCACCTCTTCACGAACGCGCAGCGAAACCTCCCGTCCTTCTCGCCCGGCACGAGGGCGTACATCAGAGCGCCGGCCAGCGTCTGGGGAAGGCCCCAGGCAAGCTGGACGATAAAAAACGCCACGGTTTTAGCTACACTCGACATGATGCAAGTATAGGCGCTCGAGGAGGTGCCGTGAGCGGTCCGTCCCATACCATCGTCGCAACCGAACGCGTGTGGGCGGCGCGCGTGATCGCGCTCGTCGCGCTCTGCACCTGCGCGACCATCGCGTTCTGCGTGCGCGCTTGGCCGTTCACGCCCAGCGCGGCGCTGCTCATCGCGGTGTCGGCGGCGGTGCTCGCGGTCGTCTTCAACCATATCGCACGTCGCGAGGTGAGCGTGGGCCTCGCCCCCATCGCCGCTTCGGCGGTTTGGCCGGCGGCGCTCGCCGCATACCATGCCGCAGGCGGCACCGTCGCGCTGGTCTGCACGGTTGCCGGATGCTGGATCAGCTGCTTCATGCTCGTCTGGTTCTCGCGCATGGCCCTGGCCAACCGGCCCTTGCACGATGCCGCCGAAGCGGGCACCGCCCTCGTGCTCGGATGCGCCGTCAAAGGCGGCAGGCCCTGTACCACGCTCAGGCTGCGGCTCGATGCGGCCATCGCGCTCTGGCAGCGCCATCCCGCCCTCGCAGTCATCGTCACGGGAGGCGTCTCCGACCCCGGCGAGCGGAGCGAGGCGGCCGTGATGGCCGACTACCTCGTCGCCGCGGGCATGCCCGCCGAGCAGATCGTCGTCGAGGACCGTGCGCTCAACACCGAGGAGAACCTCGCCAACGCGCGCGCCCTGATCGACGCTCGCGACCTCCCCCGCCCCATCTGGCTCGTCACCAGCGACTTCCACATGTGGCGCGCAGCGAAGATCGCCCGTCTGAACGGCCTCGAGTCCATTCCCTGCGGCGCGCGCACGCCCCTCGCATCGCGCCTCGTGCAGTGGTGCCGCGAGGTGCTCATCATCTGTTTCGGCAGCTGAGCGTCACGCAGCCGGATCCGCCGCAATCAGCGGCTTGTCGAGACTGTGTTTCTCCTTGCATTTTAAATACCTACACTTTACTATGAATTAGCTGATGCGGGTCACCCCGCTTTTCGATAGGAGAGAATCTATGGCAGACACGCTGCTCAAGGTAGCAGGACTATCCGCAGGCGCTGGCGATAAGGCCATCCTGCACGGCATCGATCTTGTGATCGATGCGGGCGAGACGCACGTGCTCATGGGTCCCAACGGCGCCGGCAAATCCACGCTGGGCCATGTCATCATGGGCGACCCCACCTTCGAGGTCACCGATGGCAGCATCCTCTTCAACGGGGCCGACATCACCGAGAAGAGCCCCACCGATCGGTCGCTGGCCGGCATGTTCCTCTCGTACCAAGCGCCCGTCGAGGTGCCCGGTCTTCCGCTCTACACGTTTCTGCGCACGATCTGCCAGATGCGTCCCGAGCTTAAGACCACCGCGCGCAAGTTCCGCGACGAGGTGGGCGCGCTCGCCGACGAGCTCGACCTCGATCAGGGCCTCATCATGCGCGAACTCAACGTGGGCTTCTCCGGCGGCGAGAAGAAGAAGATCGAGATGCTGCAGCTCCTGCTCCTCAAGCCCAAGCTGGCTATTCTCGACGAGACCGATTCGGGCCTCGACGTGGACGCGCTTTCGATCGTCTCCAAGGGCATCGAAGCCTACCGCCAGCGCTGCGACGGATCGCTGCTCGTCATCACCCACAACACGCGCATCCTCGAGCGCCTCGACGTGGATCGCACGCACGTCATGGTGAAGGGGCATCTCGTGGCGGAAGGCTCCGCGTCGCTCATCCACGAGATCGACGCGCATGGCTTCGAGCATTACGAGCACGCGCTCGAAAGCGAGGGCTAGAGCATGGCACGTACGCAGGTACAGGATATCAACCAGTCGCTCTACGACTTCGTCATGCCCGAGGTGGGCGCCGAGCGCTATGCCGACGGCCTCACGCCCGACATCGTGCGGGCCATTTCCAAGAAGAAGCATGAGCCCGCATGGATGCTCGAGATGCGCCTGCAGGCGCTCGAGCTATACCAGAGCATGGAGATGGCCCCCAACTGGGGCGCCTCCATCGAGGGCCTCAACATGGACCACATCTCCACCTACGTGGCCCCCAACGCCAAGCGCACCAACAGCTGGGACGACGTGCCCGATGAGATCAAGGAGACCTTCGAGCGCCTGGGCATTCCCGAGGCCGAGCGCGAAACGCTCGCCGGCGTGGGTGCCCAGTACGACTCCGAGATCGTCTACCACAACATGCGCGAGTCCGTTGCCGACCAGGGCGTGATCTACACCACCATCGAGGACGCCCTCACCGACCCCGAGCTCGAGCCCATCGTGCACAAGTACTTCGGCAAACTTCTGCCCATGACCGAGCACAAGTTCTCGGCGCTGCACTACGCCGTGTGGTCGGGCTCCTCCTTCGTCTACGTGCCCGCAGGCGTCACCCTCCCCTTCCCGCTCCAGAGCTACTTCCGCCTGAACGCGCAGGGGGCGGGCCAGTTCGAGCACACGCTCATCATCGTCGAGGAGGGCGGCAACCTCCACTTCATCGAAGGCTGCTCGGCACCCAAGTACAACGTCGCCAACCTGCACGCGGGCGCGGTCGAGATCTTCGTGGGCGACGGCGCGCACATGCGCTACTCCACCATCGAGAACTGGTCGAAGAACATGTTCAACCTCAACACCAAGCGCTCTACGGTGGGCAAGGACGCCCATATGGAGTGGGTGTCGGGGTCGTTCGGCAGCCACGTGAGCTACCTCTACCCCTCCACCATCCTCGCCGGCGACAACTCCGACTGCGAGTTCACCGGCATCACGTTCGCAGGCGCCACGCAGGACCTCGACACGGGCTGCAAGGTCACGATGAACGGCAAGAACACCAACGCGAGCATCAACACCAAGTCCATCTCCAAGGACGGCGGCATCAACACGTTCCGCAGCTCGGTCATCATCGGCCCGCATGCCGAGAACGCCCGGGCGTCGGTGAGCTGCCAGTCGCTCATGCTCGACGATATGAGCCGCTCCGACACCATCCCCGCCATGGACGTGCGCTGCGCAAGCGCGAGCGTGGGGCACGAGGCCACCATCGGGCGCATCTCCGACGACACGGTGTTCTATCTCATGAGCCGCGGCTGCTCGGAGGGCGAGGCCCGCACCATGGTGGTCAACGGCTTCGCCAACCCCATCTCCAAGGAGCTCCCCATGGAGTATGCCGTCGAGATGAACAACCTCATCAAACTCGAGATGGAAGGGGCGATCGGTTAGATGGCGGATACCATGAAGCTCTCCCATATCAACACCCCTCCCGCGCAGACCTGGAATTACCTGCACATCAACGATGTCAGCTTCGACGTGCCTGTAGCCGAGGAGCACGGCGCAGCCTTCAACCGCCTGCCCCGCATCTTCGACGGCATCGAGTGCGGTCTCGGCGATGAGGCGTGCGGCTGGATCGTGGCGAGCTCGGCCGAGGCGCGCTACATCGAGGTTCCCGCGCACACCAGGCGCGACGAGCCAATAGTCATCGATATCGTCGCCGAGAACGGCACCGTCGCCGATACGGGCGTCTGCGTTCGCGAGGGCGCCGAGGCCACCATCGTCGTGGCCGTGAGCGCCACGCTTGCCCACGACGCCCTCTCCGCCGCCCTCACGCGCGTGCTCGTGGAGCGCAATGCCGTGCTGCATGTGGTCGAGATCGTCGCGGCCGGCGGCGCGTACCGCCACATCGAGGGCCTCGGCATCGACGCCGCCGCCGGGGCGCGCGTGGACGTGAGCCAGTACTTCCTCGGCGGCGCGCGCGTGGCGGCCGGCATGGCGGCGAATCTCGCAGGCGACGGCGCGACCTTCGAGCTGGCGTGCCGCTACCTCGTGGGCAACGCCGAGCTGCTCGACATCAACCACGTCGTGCGGGCGCGCGGACGCGACACGCGGGAGGACATGATCGTCTCGGGCATGCTCTCCGACGGCGCGTCCAAGACGCTGCGCGAGACCATCGACCTCATCCACGGCGCCAAGGACTCCCAGGGCAACGAGGCAGAGACCGTTCTGCTCGCGGGCGAGAACATCCGCAACAAGACGCTTCCCGTCATCCTCTGCGACGAGGACGACGTGGCCGGCAACCACGGCGCCACCATCGGCGCCATCAGCCCCGAGCAGCTGGCCTATCTGTCGGATCGGGGACTTGGCCCGGACGAGGCGGTCGCGCTCTTCATGCGCTCCATCTTCGACGACGCCCTCATCCACGCACCGGAGTCCGTTTCCGCTGCAGCGGTGGCGCTGCGCGCGGAGACGGTGCTGGGTGCCGAGGTGAGCCGCGACTCACTCGAGACGCTCGACATCGACTTCTTCAAGGAGGTCTAGCATGGCCGGTGCGACTTCCCAACTCGACGCCATCCGCAAGAACCCCTTCCGCGCGGACTTCCCGCTGCTCGCCGCCGAGCCCGGGCTCGTCTATCTCGACAGCGCGGCCACATCGCAGCGCCCGCGCTGCGTGCTCGAGGCCCAGACGCGCTTCTACGAGACGATGAACGCCAACGCGCTGCGCGGCCTCTACCGGCTCTCGGTGGAAGCGACGGAGGCCATCGACGACGCCCGCGCCGCCGTCGCGCGCTTCATCGGGGCGGCGGATCCCGCCGAGATCATCTTCACCCGCAATACGAGCGAGTCGCTCAATCTCGCGGCGCGCTCGCTGGGGCGCATGCTCCTCTCGCCCGGCGATGAGGTGGTCATCTCCATCATGGAGCACCACTCCAACCTCATTCCCTGGCAGCAGATCTGTGCCGAGCGGGGCGCACGGCTCGTCTACCTCTATCTCGACGACGAGTACCGCATCCCCGAGAGCGAACTCGACAAGATCGGACCGCGCACCAAGATCGTCTCGGTGACGCAGGTCTCCAACGTGTTGGGCGTGGAGAACGACGTCCGCGCCATCGCCGCGCGCGCCCATGCGCAGGGCGCCGCCTGCGTTGTCGACGGCGCCCAATCCGCCCCGCACCTTCCTGTGAGCGTTGCAGATCTCGGATGCGATCTTCTGGCGTTCTCGGGCCACAAGATGCTCGCCCCCATGGGCATCGGCGTGCTGTGGGGAACGCGTGCGCTGCTCGAAGCCATGCCCCCCTTCCTCACGGGCGGCGAAATGATCGATTCCGTGACGGAGCAGGATGCCGTATGGGCACCGCTTCCGGCGAAGTTCGAGGCGGGAACCCAGGACGGCGCGGGCATCGTGGCGCTCGGGGCCGCCATCGAATACCTCGAGGGCATCGGCATGGATGCCGTGGAGGATCGCGCGCGCGCGCTCGCCGCCGGG
>JAWRJQ010000091.1:0-5626 GCA_040307385.1 Atopobiaceae bacterium | reverse complement strand
GCCCAGGAGCTTGCTCTTGGAGGCCGAGGCGAACAGATGACGGAGCTTGCTCGACCCGAGGGTTTCGAGGTTGCGGCTCAGCATGGAGCATGCGACGAGGAAGATACCGATGCCGGCGAGCAGGCCGAGTATGGCGGTTGCGATTTGAACCTGTGTCATGACGTGCCTCTCCTAGGGGCGAGAAAACGACAAGCCTATCCTACGCCACATATTTTAAACGCACGTAGGCCGATGTCACGATAGGATGCAGTTATGCCGTAATCGGTCATCCGCGTTGGATATGCGTTTGTCCTGTCCGTTGTTCCCGTCTGTGCCTTCTGGCCGCCCGAGGCGTCGTTGTCCCATACAATAGACAGCTGTCAGGGGGGCGGCAAGCGATGCGAGGTAGTGCCATGCAGCTGTGGGAGCAGTTCACATATTGGGTGTCCGACCTGTCGTTCGGCTCGATCCTCGTGAGGGTCCTCCTGTCGGTCCTCGTGGGCGTCATCCTGGGCGTCGATCGCCGCGACAAGAACAAGGGCGCCGGCGTGCGCACCCACGCCATGGTGTGCATGGGGTCGGCGTTGACGATGATCATCAGCCAGTACATCAGAGTGCGCTTTCCCGAGATGGCAGGCGACGTGTTCCGTCTCGGCGCCGCCGTCATCAGCGGCATCGGCTTCCTCGGCGCAGGCACCATCATCGTGGGCGATCGCAACAAAGTGCACGGACTCACCACGGCTGCAGGACTCTGGACCTGCGCGTGCATCGGCCTCGCGGCGGGTGCGGGATTCATCGAGGGCACGATCGTGGCCATGCTCGCCGCCTTTCTCATCCTGCACAACCTCACCACGCTCGATCGCAGGCTCCGCAAGCACGCGCGCGCATTCGATCTCTACATCGAGTTCGCCGACATCGAGTCGGTGCACGACTTCACGCGCATCCTCGAGGAGCATGACGTGAAGTACTTCGACTTCATCACGCAGGAGAACCCCATCGCGGGGGAGGGGCCCATCTCGACGGTCAGCGTGGAGCTCGGCAGCTACCCTGAGAAGAAGGCGTTCCTCAAGAATCTCAAGCATTACAGCGGCATCACCTACTTCGAGCTCGCATAGGCGTCGATAGGTGCCTCGGGGGGAGGCGTTCATGGAGGATCTGGTCGTGTGCACGGGCATTTCGGTGCTCGACGTTCCCATTCGCGGCCTTCCGGGCATCGATACGTCGGTTGAGAACACCCGGGCCAAGCGTATCGGCCTCAACCTGGGCGGCGATGCGGTCAACGAGTGCGTGGTGCTCACCAAGCTGGGCGTGCCCGCCAAGCTCTACTCGGCGCTCTCCGACGACAACGCGGGCAAGACCATCGCGCTGCTCCTCGACGAGGAGGGCGTGGATCGCAGCCTCTGCGAGCTGCGCCCCGGCACCACCACCTACATCAGCGTCCCCATCGTGCTCGACAACGCGGAGCGCGTGTTCATCTCGGCGGAAAAGATCGGCTTCGCGCTCGACTTCACCCCCGACCCGGCCAAGATCGCCGGAGCGCGCGTGGTTTCGCTCGCCTCGCTGTACACGCAGCCCTACGATAAGCCCGAGCACGCCGTCGCCATCGCCCGTGCGGCCCACGAACAGGGCTCGATCGTGTGCGCCGACCTCACCTACCACAAGGGACGGGCATCGCTGCACGATTTTTCCGAGGTGTGGCCGTACGTTGACTACTTCTTCCCCAACGAGCACGAGGCGGGCCTGCTCACCGGCGAGACGGAGCCCGATGCCATGGCGGACGCGCTGCTCGCAACCGGCATGGGCCATGCGATCATCAAGATCGGCCGCCGAGGCTGCTTCTTCAAGAGCGCGGACGAGTGCTTCACGGTGCCGGCGCATCTCGTGGAGCCGCTCGACACCACGGGTGCGGGCGATAATTTCTGCGCAGGGTTCATCTGCGGTCTTGTGGAGGGGCGGAACCATCGGGAGTGCTGCCGCTACGCCCATGCGGCCGCGTCGATCTGCATCCAGCACGATGGGGCCTCGACGGGCATCGTGAGCCGCGCGCAGCTTCAGGAGGTGCTCGATGCCTCGTGATGCGGCGCTGTGAGCGCATCGAGCGCGAGGCGGGCATCGTCATAGAGATGGGCGCGGCCGATTGATGCACATCGACCGCGCCCGCTTGATCCGTAGTGCACGCCGCGCCCGGTCCGCTCCGCGTTGCGTCGCGAACGGAGGCGCTGAGCGAGATGTCAGACGTTCATGAACTCCTCGAGCTGGGAGGCGTCCATGGCACCGCTCACGCGGTTCGCCACCTGCCCATCCTTGACGACCATCGCCGTGGGAATGCTCATGACCTTGTAGGTCCGCGCGAGCTCGGCCTGCTCATCGACGTTGATCTTGCCGACCTTGACCTCGGGATGCTGCTCGGCGTAGGCGTCGACGACGGGGCCGAAGGCGCGGCAGGGCCCGCACCAGGTTGCCCAGAAGTCCAGCAGGACGGGCTTGTCGGACTTGAGAACCTCAGACTCGAAGTTTTCGTTCGTGATGGTGATAACCGGCATATGACACACTTCCTTTCGCGTTAGTTGCGGACGATCGGTCCGCTCCATGAGGCGATGCCGCCGATGGGGCGGGCGGCCTTGGCGGTGTCTTGAAGCGCACGCGGACCGCCGCCTTCTCGTTGATGATGGGGCTCGTGAACCCTCGGAGAGCCCCATCGCATCTCCTCTCATGGCTGGATTGTACCCACCATGCGTTGGGTCTTGCAGACGATTATGAGGCTTCATCGCATACACGCCGGACGATGCCGCGCGGATGCCGACGTGCGTGCGCTCCTGCGCGGGCGTACAATCTTGCGGTATGGACGAGAGATCGAACAGAGCGCTGCCGGAGGGCCTGGAGCTGGTTCGCGACGAGCGGGGCCGTGCGCTCGTCTGCGGCGAGATGGAGCTGCGGGGCGACTTCACGCGCCTGCTGCCGCGCATGAGGGCCGATCGCCTGGCGCATGAGCTGCTCGTGCGGGCGGCGCGCGTGCGCGGGGTGGAGCACCCTGCCGCAGTGGATGCCACGGCGGGGCTGGGGGAGGACGCGGTTCTGCTCGCCGCTGCGGGTTGCACGGTCACCCTCATCGAACGCGATCCCGTCATCGCGGCGCTGCTCGCCGATGCGCTCGAACGCGCGAAAGAGCACCCGCAGCTTGCACCCGTCATCGCGCGCATGACGCTCGTCGAGGGCGATGCCGTGGAGGTGCTGCCGACCTTGGACTTCGTGCCCGACGTGGTGGTTCTCGACCCGATGTTTCCCGCCAAGCGCACAGGCGCGGCAACCAAGAAGAAGCTGCAGATCCTCCAGATGCTCGAGAAGCCCTGCGATGACGAGGCGGCGCTCATCGCCGCCGCATGCGCCGTCCGTCCGCGCAAGGTGGTGGTGAAGCGGCCGCTCAAGGGGCCCGCGCTTGCCGGCGCCAAACCCGCGAGCAGCCTTGCGGGCAAGGTCGTACGCTACGATATCATCGTGCCGTGAGGTGTTGGGGAAGGCATCCTGTGCGACGGTTCTCCTACAGCAGGCCCTCCGCCTCGAGCGTCTGCTTGATGCGCGCGTAGTGCAAGAAGATGCCCTGATCGTTGAGCTGGCCGATCTCGTCCCAGGTTGCCAGGCGCGCATCCACGACCTCCCCTTCGGGCAGGCGCACATCCTCAAGCGTGAAGCTCAGGTGGATATGGTAGATATCGACGATGTAATTGTCGCCCCGCGCGCGATCCACGTTCACGTAGCTGTAGGCGGGGGAGAGATCG
Source organism: Atopobiaceae bacterium (assembly GCA_040307385.1). GTDB lineage: Bacteria > Actinomycetota > Coriobacteriia > Coriobacteriales > Atopobiaceae > RUG721. Next base: position 1,871 of record JAWRJQ010000091.1, on the reverse strand, counting down.
AGACCGCTCACATCGAGGCCCGTCTCCTCTGCGATCTCGCGCCGGATGGCCTGGAGCGAGGTCTCGCCCGCCCGCACGCCGCCGCCGCCGACCTCCCACCAGCCCGCGCCCCAGTGCTTGTCCTGCGAGCGCTGCGTGATGAGGATCCGTCCGTCCGGGGCCTCGATGAGGGCGAGCACATAGAGCATGAACTGCCCTTCGGTGAGAAACGCGCCCGCGCGGGGGATGGTCGTGCCCGTGAGCTCGCGGGTGCGGGTGTAGATGTCGATCAGCTCTTCCATGCGGCGCCTGCGCTATGCGGTGAAGAGATGCTGTCGCTTGCTGAAGTAGATTCGATTGAGGGCGTATCCCACGATGCCGCCGGCGATGCTGCCGACAAAGGTGGCGTTGTCGATGTAGCCGGTGATCGCGAACGTGACCAGAGCGGAGATCGTTCTGATGACGGCGTTGGCAATGAGGAGAATCAGGTAGAGGCGAGGCGCTTCCCTGCCGAACTGCGCGAGGCGCATCCTGGCGTAGAGGTTGAGCCAGACGAATGCGAGGCTGATGAGGCCGATGAGGATGTCGACGATATGCATGGCGGGATATGCCTGGTAGAAATAGGACGCCATCCCTTCGTAGGCATTGCCGGTCAGCAGCTGGAATGCATTGTATGCGTTCGCGAGCGCAGCCAGATAGAGCAGGACGAGCGTGAGAACCTTGTACCACCTCATGGCGATGCCGGTAGACTCCGCGTACTGCACGCCCGCCTTGTTGTATCCCACGAACAGCTCGCTCAACGTGGGCATCTTGAAGCTCCTCGATGCCTGCGCGGGGGCGGGTGAGGGGGCAGCCTGCTGCGGGAGCACCTGACCGGGCCCGGGGATGGGGGCTGCAGAGCGGTAGGGCGCTATAGGGGAAAGCGCTGCGCCGCAGTTCGAGCAAAATGAAGCGGTCTCGGGCACCTGGGTACCGCACTGGTTGCAGAACATACTATCTCCTGTGGTAGGACGCGTTCAGACACAACGGAAGTATACGGTAACGATGTGATGTTCTTGAGGATGCGTGCACCCCGAGGCTCGCCGAACGGACATGCGTTGCGCAGGCTCCGAGGAATCGCGCCGCATCAGTGATGGAAGAGCCGCATGTGCGTGAAGCACATCACGATGCCGTACCTGTCGGCGGTCTCGATCACGTTGTCGTCGCGGATGGATCCGCCGGGTTCGGCGATGTAGCACACGCCGGATTTGCGGGCGCGCTCCACGTTGTCGCCGAACGGGAAGAACGCGTCGGAACCCACGGTCACGCCGGTCTGCGTGGCAATCCAGGCGGCCTTCTCGTCGTCGGTGAGAACCTCGGGCTTCTCGGCGAACCACTTCTGCCATTCGCCCTCGCGCAGCACGTCGTCGTGCTCGTCGCCGATATAGACGTCGATGGCGTTATCGCGGTTGGCGCGCTTGATGCCCTCGGCGAACGTGAGGCCGAGCACCTTCGGGTGCTGGCGCAGGTACCACGTATCCGCCTTGTTGCCGGCAAGGCGCGTGCAGTGCACACGGCTCTGCTGGCCGGCGCCGATGCCGATAGCCTGCCCGTTCTTGACGTAGGCCACGCTGTTGGACTGCGTGTACTTGAGGGTGATGAGGCTGATCATCATGTCGACGAGGGCCTCCTCGGGGATGTCCTTGTTCTGGGTCACCACGTCGGAGAGCAGCTCGCGGTCGATCTTGAAGAAGTTGTGCCCCTGCTCGAACGTGATGCCGAAGACGTCCTTGGTCTCGGTGGGCGCGCAGACGTAGTCCGGGTCGATCTGGATGACGTTGTAGGCGCCGTTGCGCTTGGTGGCGAGGATGGCGAGGGCCTCCTCGGTGTAGCCGGGGGCGATGATGCCGTCG
>JAWRJQ010000090.1:0-30628 GCA_040307385.1 Atopobiaceae bacterium | reverse complement strand
CGCAGCCAGCTTCAAAATCGGAGGCTGTGCCTGAGCAAGATCCACGCCGAGCTGCTGCGCCGCTCTACTCCGCCCAAGGCGCGCATGAAGACGCGTCCTTCGAAGGCATCTGTCGAGCGCCGCCTCGCCGAGAAGCGCCGTAAAGCCGAAACCAAACGTCTGAGACGCCGCCCCGAAGACGAATAGCGCGGCGCATGCGCGATGCCGTGCGCCGAGGTCCATCTCGTGTTAACACGCTGATGCAGATCGTACCATCATCGCCCCTATGCGGTATCCTGTTCGGAGCCTTGCCGTCTTTGAAGGGAACGCCATGTCCGAGCCGATGCCTGCGATGACCGTCGTCGATATGCTTCGCAAGAACGTTGCGCTCTATGCCGACGAGGTTGCGCTCGTGGAGGTCAACCCTGAGATTCAGGAGCCGTTCCGCGTGTCGTGGCGCGACTTCGACCTCGTCCACTCCACCGAAACTGAGCCGTATCGCCGCCAGATCACCTGGCGCGTGTTCGACGAGAAGGCCAACCGCTTCGCCAACCTGCTGCTTTCACGCGGCATCGGCAAGGGCGACAAGGTGGCCATCCTGCTCTTCAACTCCCTCGAATGGCTGCCCATCTACTTCGGCATCCTCAAGACCGGCGCCGTGGCGGTTCCGCTCAACTTCCGCTACACCGGCGCGGAGATCCAATACTGCATCACAAAAGCCGAGGTGGACGCCCTTGTCTTCGGGCCTGAATTCGTGAGCCGCGTGGAGGACCGCCTGGAATCCATCTCGCGCAATCGTCTGCTGTTCTTCGTGGGCGGCATCTGCCCCGACTTCGCCGAGGACTACTTCGAGCTTTCGTGCAACTGCCCCAGCAACGATCCGCGCATCCCCATCTCTCTCAGCGAGGACGGTGCCATCTACTATTCCAGCGGCACCACCGGCTTTCCCAAGGCCATCCTGCACACGCACATGTCGCTTGCGCAGGCGGCCGAGATGGAGGCCCGTCACCACGAGACCGTGCACGAAGACGTCTTTCTCTGCATCCCGCCGCTCTATCACACGGGGGCCAAATTCCACTGGATGGGCTCGCTTTACACGGGCGGCCGCGCCGTGCTGCTCCGCGGCGTCTCTCCGAGGACCATCTTCGAGGCGGTGAGCAACGAGGGATGCACGCTCGTGTGGCTGCTCGTGCCGTGGGCGCAGGACATCCTGACCGCCATCGAGGACGGCGAGATCAAGCTCAAAGACTACAAGCTCGACCAGTGGAGGCTCATGCACATCGGCGCCCAGCCCGTGCCCAAGAGCCTTATCCGCAGGTGGAAGCAGGTTTTTCCGCATCATGGATACGACACCAACTACGGCCTGTCCGAGAGCACCGGCCCCGGATGCGTCCATTTAGGCCTCGAGAACATCGATCACGTGGGAGCCATCGGCGTGCCCGGCTACCGCTGGGAGTGCAAGATCTGCTCCGACGCCCAGGGCACCGAGGTTCCGCGCGGCCAGACCGGCGAGCTCTGGGTAAAAGGCCCCGGCGTCATGCGCTGCTACTACAACGATCCCAAGGCCACGGCAGATACCCTGCACGACGGATGGCTGCTCACCGGCGACATGGCGCGCGTGGACGACGACGGCTTTATCTGGCTGGTGGACCGCAAGAAAGACGTCATCATCATGGGCGGCGAGAACATCTACCCCGTGCAGATCGAGGACTTCCTCTCCGGGTACCCCGCCATCCAGGACGTCGCGGTGATCGGCGTGCCCGACGAGCGTCTCGGCGAGGTGAGCTGCGCCATCATCCAGCTCAAACCCAACCACCTGGACGGCGCGGGCAATCCCACCGACATCACCGAGCAGGACATTCAGGATTTCTGCCTCGATCTGCCGCGCTACAAGCGCCCGCGCCGCGTGATCTTCGCGCCCGTGCCGCGCAACCCCACGGGCAAGATCGAGAAGCCCGCCCTGCGCGCCAAATACGGCGCCGAGAACCTCGTCGACCGCGAGAACAAGGCATAATCCTCATCAGGGGAGTATCCCCCATTGGGGGAGTATCCCCGAATGGGGAAAGGAGAGGAACGATATGAGCAAGCAACTGCTTTCGGGCAACGAGGCCATCGCCCAGGGAACTTGGGAAGCCGGCGCCCTGGTGGGCGTGGGCTATCCCGGCACGCCCTCCACCGAGACCTTGGAGGCGCTCGTCGCCAAGGACGGCATCTACTGCGAGTGGTCACCCAACGAGAAGGTCGCCCTCGAGGTGGGCATCGGCGCATCGCTCGGCGGCGTGCGCGCGCTCGTCACCATGAAGCACGTGGGCGTCAACGTGGCGGCCGACCCCTTCATGAGCGTGGCCAACACCGGCGTGAACGGAGGCCTCGTGCTGCTCGCCGCCGACGATCCCAGCTGCTACAGCAGCCAGAACGAGCAGGACAGCCGCATCTACGCGGCCTTCGCGCGCATTCCGTGCCTCGACCCGTCCGACAGCCAGGAAGCGTACGACATGGCCCGCGCCGCGTTCGCGCTCTCCGAGCGGTTCGACACCATCGTCATGCTCCACGAAACCATGCGCATCGCGCACACGCGCACCATGGCGGAGGTGTCGGGCGAGCGCATCGTGCCCGAGCAGCCCTCCTACGAGAGCCATCCCGAGAAGTACGTCATGATGCCCGCCAACGCCGTGCGCCGCACGCTCGCGGCCAACGAGCGCGAGGACGCGCTGCTCGCCTGGGCGGACGAGACGCCGCTCAACCGCATCGAGCTGCGCGATCGCTCTGCGGGCATCATCTGCGCGGGTGCGCTCTACACGCACGTGCGCGAGGCCCTGCCCGAGGCGTCGGTGCTCAAGCTGGGCGTGACCTGGCCGCTCCCTGCGGGCAAGATCGCCGAGTTCGCAGCCGCCGTCGATAAGCTCTACGTGGTGGAGGAGGCCTGCACCTATCTGGAGACGCGCGTCCGCGCGCTGGGCATGCCGGTGCAGGACCCGCCCGGCGGCCGTCTGCCCCGCTCCGGCGAGGTCACGCCCGCGCACCTCCGCGCCGCGTTCGGCATCGAAGACCCCGCGCATCTGCCTGTTGCCGAGGGCCTGCCCCCGCGCCCGCCCGCGCTCTGCGCCGGATGCCCGCACCGCCTCGTGTACTGCGAGCTGCGCCGTCTCAAGGCCATCGTCACCGGCGACATCGGCTGTTACACGCTGGGCGCCGTCGCGCCGTTCCGTTCGGTTGACTCCGTCATCGACATGGGTGCGTCGCTCTCCATGGCGCACGGCATGGAGCTGGCGGGCGCAGGGCAGAAAGCAGGTCGCCCCATCGTGGGCGTCATCGGCGACTCCACCTTCGCGCATTCCGGCATCACGAGCCTGCTCGGCACCGTGTACAACGGCGGCACCGGCACGCTCTGCATTCTCGACAACCGCACCACGGCCATGACCGGAACGCAGGGCAACCCCGTGAACGGCGTCACGCTCGCCCAGCAGGCCGCGCACGCCAACCCGCTCGACAACCCCGTCGGCAAGCCGCTCGATCTGGTCAAGCTCTGCGAGGCCATCGGCGTCGACGAGGTGGAGGTCGTGGACGCGCAGGACCTCCAGGCCATCCGGGCGGCGCTCAAAGGCGCGACGAGCCGTACCGACAAGCTCTCCGTCATCATCTTCCAAGCGCCGTGCCGCCTGCTCGACCGGTCGCGCAGGCCCATGCCCTCCTTCGTCAACTGCAGGCGCTGCGGCACCTGCGTCAAGATCGGCTGCCCTGCTCTCGGCAAAGACGAGACGGGCCACCCCATCATCGATCCCGCGCAGTGCATCGGCTGCGGGCAGTGCGCCCAATCGTGTCCGTTCGGCTGCATCATCCAGGAGGGATAGACATGGCACACAACATCGTGGACGGCTCGATTGCGGTTGGCGACAAGACCGTTGCGCTGCAGGGCACCCGCACTATCCTGCTTGTGGGCGTGGGCGGGCAGGGCACCATCCTCGCGGGCAACATCCTCGCCATGACGGCGGCCGAGGCGGGTCTCGACGTCAAGGTGTCCGAGATCCATGGCATGAGCCAGCGCGGCGGGTCCGTCTCCACGGTCATCCGCGTAGGCGAGAAGGTCGAAAGCATGGTGTGCGACCCCGGCTGCGCCGACATCGTGGTGGCGTTCGAGGTCGTGGAGGCCCTGCGCGCCCAGCAGTTTTTGCGCGCGGGCGGCGCCATGTTCGTGAATGACGAGCAGATCGTGCCCGTATCGGTGAACGTGGGCACCTTCACAATGCCCGAAGACGCCCCTGCGCGCCTCGACGCCATCGGAGCCGTGCGCATCGACGCAGGCGGAATCGCCCGCGCCGTGGGCAGCCCTAAGTCCGCCAACGTGGTGCTCGTGGGCGCGCTCTCCACAGCGCTGCCGTTCTCGGTGGAAGAGTGGGAGGATGCCATCAGGCGCCGCGTGCCGCCTGCGACCGTCGATGCCAACTTGGAGGCTTTCGCGCGCGGCCGCGCAGCGGCGTCTCGAACCCGCTGAACCCGAGCGTTCGGGTGGCGAGAGTCCGCGCGTCGCGCCCGCACGAGGGGCCTGGCACCAAAACGGCTTATTCCTGCGCTTTGAGCCGCCAAACCGCCTTGTTCCTAAGGACTAAGGCCTTCTGGAGACAGAATCCGCAGGAATAAGGCGATATGGTGCCAGGGGTGTGCGAACGGGCGTGCCGTGCCTCGGTTGTTCTCAGTATTGTTGCCATGGCAACAGCACGTAAGCAAAAACGACCGTATGCTAGGCCTTAAAAGTAAGGGATATCTAACTTAATGGAGGCACAGTATGGACGATAAGCGCATCAACCTCGATGCAAGCGTGCACGATACGGTCGAGGCATTTCCAGAGGTGAAAGACATCATGGTTGAGCTGGGATTCTCCGAGATCGTCAAACCGGGGATGCTCGACACCATGGGGCGCATCATGACGCTCCGCACAGGATCGGCCGCCAAGGGCGTCGATGTAGGGAGGATGGCGGCCGCCTTCCAGGAGCACGGTTTCGCGGTTGATGGCTACGATGACGCCATCGCGCAACCGGACGCACCCCGAACCGATTCCGCCCAAGAGCCTGCGCCCGACCTCGAAACGCCCGAAGGCCGCCAACAGCGCCTCGAGCAGCTCGTCCGTCGCCTCTCGGCTGGCGAGGACCTGGAATCCGTTCGCGCGGAGTTCGTGGCCGAGTTCGCATCCGTCTCTGCTGAGGAGATCGCCCAAGCGGAGCAGAACCTCATCACCGGCGGCATGCCCGTATCCGAGGTCCAGCAGCTCTGCGACGTGCACTCGGCTCTCTTCCATGGCCGTACCGAGGACGAGGTCTGCCATGTGGCCGGTTCCGACGGCCTGCCTGCCGGGCATCCCGTCAACGTGCTCAAGCGCGAGAACGACGCCCTTCTCGCCGCGCTCGACCGGCTCGAAGCCGAGCTGACGCAAAGCGCCGCCGCAGCGCAGGTCAAACCCGCGCTCGAGCAGCTCAAGGGCATCAAGAGCCATTACGGCAAGAAGGAGGAGCTCCTCATGCCGCTGCTGTACGACTACGGGTTCACCGGCCCGTCCGACGTGATGTGGGGCGTCGATGACGAGATCGTCCACGAGCTCGGCGCCATCTGCCGCAGCCTCACGGAAGACGCGTATGCGGAGCTGCTGCCGCGCATCACGGCGCTCACGGCCCGCATGCGCGAGATGGTCTATAAGGAGGAGCAGATCTTCCTTCCGCTCTGCCTCGAGCACCTCACGAACGAGGAATGGCTCGCCGCCTACCGCGACCTCGAAGAGTTCGGCTGGGCGTTCATCAGCCGCCCGCCGCGCTGGCTCGAAGGCGACGTATGGGTTGCCAGCCAGCCCGCGCCCGCCAGCGACGCGCTGGAGAACGGCAAGATCCAGCTGCCCACCGGCGAGGTCTCGGTGCGCGAGCTCACGGCCATCCTCAAGCTGCTGCCCCTCGACCTCACCTTCATCGACGCAGATGAGCGCACGCGCTTCTTCACCAACGAGGGGAAGGTGTTCGCGCGCCCGCTCTCGTGCCTCGGCCGCGAGGTGTGGAGCTGCCACCCGCCCCAGCTCGTGCCCATGATCAAGGGCATGCTCGCTGAGTTCAAAGCAAAGACGCGCACGTACGTGGAGCGGTGGATACCCAACCCCGCAAACCCCGTACGCGTGGTGTACGCGGCGGTCTACGACGACGAGGGCGTCTACATCGGAACGCTCGAGATGGTGCAGCAGTTTTCGGATCTGGTTCCCAAGCTCGATGAGATCATCGCCGCACAGCCGAGGTAGGGGAGACGATCATGGACGAACGGGCAGGCAGGGTGTTCTCCATCGCCGCTGCTCACGCGCCGGTGCCGGGATGCACGGTCTCGCGCACGGTCTGGCAGGGGCCCGCAGCATCGCTCGCGTACTTCTCGCTCGCGAAAGGCACCGACATCAGCTCCGAGCTGTACGGCTATCCCAAACTGCAGGCGCTGGTGGCGGGAGAGGCGCTGATAACCGGAGCCGTGGATGCATCGCTCAAACCCGGAGCGGCCATCGTCACCCCCACGGATGCTCCCGTCGGCATACGCGCCGACCAAGATGCCGTCTTCATCGAACTGTCTATGGATAAGGAGACCGTCATGAACCCCCTCATCGAAGCCGGCCAGGCGTTCGCGTTCAAGGACCTCGTGCCCTATCAGGACAAGCGCATCGTGAACATGGACATCGCCTCCGGCCCCGCTTACAAGCTCGTCGTCATGAGCTTCGACGCCGGCACGTCGCTCTCGGAGCATGCCGCTCCGGGCGAGGCGCTCGTCTGCGCGCTCGACGGCGAGGCAACGATCACCTACGAGGGCGTCGAGCACCTGCTCCGCGCGGGCGAGGCCTTCAAGTTCGATGCCGGAGGCCGCCATGCGGTGCGGGCGGACGAGCGCTTCAAGACGGCGCTCTTCCTCGCCCGTGCGTAGGAGCGTCGCTACAGGATGCGCAGGCGCTTCCCGCTCAGCTGGACGATGCCCTCGTCGGCCATGCGGCCGAGCTCGCGAGAGAGGGCGCTGCGGTTGACGCTCAGGTAGCGCGCGAGCTCGGTCCGCGTGAACGGAAGCGCTACCCACCCATCCTTCTCGGCAGGCAGGTTCTGCAGGTACACGAGGATGCGGTCGCGCAGCCCCCGCTGCGAGAGGACGCGCACCTTCATGTTGAGAAACGCGTCCTTGCGGGCGAGGCTCAGGGCGAGATTGGCAAGCAGCCGGGTGCCGAGGGCGCTCGTTTGCGGCTTCTTGACGAGCGCGGCGACATCGAGCAGGAGCACGACGCTCGCCTCCGCCGCGCGCAGCTCGATGGGGCTCGTCCCGCCGAGGCAGGCGATCGCCTCACCGAACAGCGCTCCGGTTGAGAAGCGTTCCAGATCCACCTGGGTGAATTTCTCGCTGACGAACGACCCTTCTATCTCGCCTTCGAGCACGAGTCCGGCGGAAGCGACGGGCGCTCCGGCGCTCACGAGGGCCTCGCCGCGTTTGAACGAGCGCGTATGCGCACGGAGCAAGGCGAGCGCGGCGTCGAGCTCATCGTCTGCAACGCCGGCGAACAGCGGGCACGTGCGCAGGAGATGCCGGTGCGGCTCGCGCAGGGGTTTCATGGGAGCGGCCTACAGGTCGCGGTGCTCGAACGTGCCGAGATCGTAGATGCCGAAGGAGTGCGAGCCGTCCTTGGGGATGCCCACGCTTCCGGGGTTGAACACGATCACGCCGTCGATCTGCGAGAGCACCTTGATGTGCGTGTGGCCGTAGAGCAGGGCATCGCCCTCGACGAGCTCGGGCATGCGCTCGACGCTGTTGTGGAAGCCCGGCCCCCACACGTGGCCGTGCGTGAGGAAGAGGTGGCGTCCTCCGTCGTCGAGCGTGGCGTAGTCGTCCATGCAGGGAAAGTCGAGCACCATCTGGTCGACCTCGGCCTCGCAGTTGCCGCGCACGGCGATCACGTGCGGGGCGATGCTGTTGAGCATCTCGATGACGCGCTTGGGCGCGTAATCGGCGGGGAGATCGTTGCGAGGCCCGTGATAGAGCAGGTCGCCGAGAAGCACCACGCGATCGGGGTTCTCCGCCTCGATGGCGCTCATGAGCTTGGCGCACCACGCGGCCGCCCCATGGATGTCGGACGCGATGACGAGCTTCATAGGATCTCCTCCATCTCCGTTCTCATGACCTTCATGCCCATGGCGTCGTAGAACGCGCGTGCGCCGGCGTTGCATTCCCACACGTTGAGCGTGACGTTGTAGAACCCCCGGTCGCGGGCCCACGATACCACGTGGCGGTAGAGGCTGGCGCCGATGTGCCGCCCGCGCGCATCCTCGTCCACGCAGAGATCGTCGATGTGCAGCGTGCGGATGGGCTGCATATTGTTCTTGCCTGCATAATCCCGCACCATGCAGATGGCATAGCCCAGCAGCTCCCCCGGCGCCGCATCCTTCTCGACGGCCACGAAGAGGGGGCGCTCGTCATCGGCCACGAGCTCGAGAATCTGCTCATCGGTGTACTTGCGGGTGCCGGCGATGAAGATGTCGGGACGGCCGGCGGCGTGCACGGCGAGCACCTGATCGAGCAGGTGATGGATGCCGGGCATATCGGCCTCGAGAGCGGGGCGTATCAGCATGGCGGATGCCTTTCTCGTGCAAAGCTCCTTCTTGCAGTGTAGCAGTGGAGAAGCGCTGCGGCGCTATACTAGCATGAGGAAAAGACAGGAGGATCATCACATGGCATCCACAGCGCTTGTCCTCGAAGGCGGAGGCTATCGAGGCGTGTACACGGGCGGCGTCCTCGACGTGCTGCTCGAGCAGGGCATCACGACCTTCTCGAGCGTGTGGGGCGTTTCGGCCGGAGCCATGAACGCGAGCAACTTCCTCGCCCGCCAGCAGGGCCGCACGCTGCGCGTCATGCTGGCGTTCCGCGACGATCCCCGGCTCATGTCGCTCATGTCGTTCGCCAAGACGGGAAACATCGCCGACCCCGCGTTCATGTACGACGAAATCCAAAACCATCTGGACCCCTTCGACAACGACACGTTCAATGCCAAAACAGCGCCCCTGTACGTCGTGGCGTCCGATGTGGTGTTCGGCGGTCCCGTCTACCTGCGGGTGGATCATATGCCCGAGGACCTGCTCAAGGTGCGGGCGTCGGCAACGCTTCCCGGGGTTTCGCAGATCGTGGAGGTCGACGGCATGCGCCTGCTCGACGGAGGCACGGCCGACTCGGTCCCCTTTGCCGCCGCGCTCGGCCTGGAAGGTTCCAACCCGCCCGAAGAGCATGAGCCGGCGGATCGCGCGGTGGTGGTGCTCACGCAGGATCGCGCATACCGCAAGCCCCACGATTGTGAAAAACTTGCGATCCGCACCCATCGCTACGACGGCTATCCGTATTTCCTCGAGGCGCTCAAGACGCGCGGCCAGCGCTACAACGAGCAGCGCGAGCAGCTCTTCGAGCTGGAAAAACAGGGCGACGTGCTCGTCATCGCGCCCGAGAAGCCCGTCAGCGTGGGCGTTTCCGAGAAGAACGGCGCGCCGCTGCTCGACCTCTATCTGCAGGGGCGCGCGCAGGCACAGGCCCGGCTGGAGGAAATTCGCGCCTTTATCTGCGCGTGATTATGGTGTACAATCTTGAAGCTTTCTTTGCAGAGCCCCGTAATCTCTGACAAGAATTCGCGGCGGCATGTCCAGATGCCGTTGCACCAATGCAAGTGGAGGAGTCAAGTGAAAAAGTCGACTCATTACGCCAAGCCGGGCGAGGTCGAGCGCAAGTGGGTGCTCATCGACGCCGATGGCCTCACGCTCGGCCGTCTTGCCACCAAGGCCGCTACGATCCTGCGTGGTAAGGACAAGCCCCAGTTCACCCCCAACACCGACACGGGCGATTTCGTCGTCATCGTGAACGCCGACAAGATCGTGCTGACGGGCGTCAAGGCCGACCACAAGCGCTATTGGCGCTACTCAGGTTGGCTGGGCGGCCTCAGGTTCGAGTCGTTCAAGGAGGCCATGGCCGCCCATCCCGAGCGCGTTGTCGAGCATGCCGTCAAAGGCATGCTCCCCAAGACCACGCTCGGCCGCAAGCAGGGCATGAAGCTCAAGGTCTACGCCGGCCCCGAGCACCCGCATGCGGCCCAGAACCCCGTCAAGATCGAAGTGGAGGCATAACCGATGGCTGATAACACCGTAACCTATTGGGCCACCGGTCGTCGCAAGGAGGCCGTTGCCCGCGTCCGCCTCGTTCCCGGCACCGGCAAGGTCGTCTGCAACGGCAAGGACGCCCTCGCGTACTTCGGCCGTCAGCAGCTCGTCGACGGCGCCCTCGCACCGCTCAAGCTCACCGAGGTCGCCGACAAGTTCGACGTCCTCGCCAACCTCGATGGCGGCGGCATCACCGGTCAGGCCGGCGCGCTGCGCCTCGGCATCGCTCGCGCCCTGCTCGAGGCCGGCGAGTACCGCGCCGAGCTCAAGAAGGCCGGGTTCCTCACCCGCGATTCCCGCGCGGTGGAGCGCAAGAAGTACGGCCTCAAGAAGGCTCGCAAGCGTCCGCAGTTCTCCAAGCGCTAAGCTGCGCGCCCCACTCGACGCACGACACAAGCCCGTCGCATCTTGCGGCGGGCTTTTTGCAGGCATGCGGGAAGTTCTCGTGCGGTGGGCCGGGTGCGGCTACACGTTATCGTTGTCGAAGTCCGACCAGCCGCTCTCGTCATCGTCGAAGAGGGTCCAATCGTCATCGGACTTCTCGTGATTGAAATACTGCTTGCGCGTGCGCCGTTCGAGGATGACGGCGATGATCAAAAACAGAATGATTCCGCCGAGGATGAGCGCCACCACCCCGAGGCGATCGTTGAAGAGCCATGTGAAGAAGTCGGTTATTCCCTGCATAGGCCTACCTCCGATAGAGCTGCGTCTGCACGACTACAAGTATATACTTGTACCGCAGCCGACAACGGCCGTGAGATCATACGAAAAGGAGTGGCTATGCTCGACATCAAGTTTGTCCGCGAGAATCCCGGTGCGGTCGACAAGGCCATGGAGTCCCGCAACGCGTCTTGGGATCGCGCGGCGTTCATCGAGCTCGACGAGGCGCGCCGCTCCTACATCACCGAGGTCGAACAGCTCCAGGCGGAGCGCAACGCGCTGTCCAGGCAGATCGGCCAGCTCATGAAGGAGGGCAGGGCCGACGAGGCCGCCGCCGCCAAGGCCACGGTCGCCGCGGGCAAGGAGCGCATCGCCGAGCTTGACGAGAAGCGCTCCCAGGCAGACGCCGCCCTGCGCGACCTCGTGTGCCGCATCCCCAACATCCCCGACGCGAGCCTGCCCTACGGCAAGGACGACTCCGAGAACGTCGAGGTGCGCCGCTGGGGCACCCCCCGCACGTTCGATTTCGATGCCAAGGCGCACTGGGACCTCGGCCCCGACCTGGGCATCATCGATTTCGATCGCGGCGTCAAACTCGCCGGCTCGCGCTTCTACGTGCTCGGCGGGCAAGGTGCCCGCCTTGAGCGCGCGCTCATCAACTTCATGCTCGAGACCCATGCCGCCGCCGGCTTCAAGGAGTGGTGGCCGCCCGTGATCGCCAACCGCGACACCATGTTCGGCACCGGGCAGCTCCCCAAGTTCGAGGATGACGCCTTCCATGTGAGCGGCGACATGTTCCTCATCCCCACTGCCGAGGTGGCGCTCACCAACCTCCACCGCGACGAGGTGCTCGATGCCGGCAGGCTGCCGCTGTGGTACACCGCGTTCACCCCGTGCTTCCGCGAGGAGGCGGGCAGCGCCGGGCGCGACACCCGGGGCATCATCCGCGTCCACCAGTTCGATAAGGTCGAGATGGTCAAGTTCTCCACGCCCGAGGATTCCATGGATCAGCTCGAGTCCATGACCGCCGAGGCCGAGCGCGTCCTGCAGCTGCTCGAGCTTCCGTATCGCGTGGTCACCCTCTGCACCGGCGACCTGGGCTTCTCGGCGTGCAAGACCTACGACCTCGAGGTGTGGCTGCCCAGCTACAACACGTACAAGGAGATTTCGTCGTGCTCCAACTGCGGCGACTTCCAGGCTCGTCGCGCCAACATCAAGTACCGCGATCCGGCACGCTTCAAGGGCTCGCGGTTCGTGCACACCCTCAACGGCTCCGGTTTGGCCGTGGGGCGCACGATGGCGGCCATCATGGAGAACTGCCAAAACGCTAACGGCACCATCACCGTGCCCGAGGCGCTGCGCCCGTTCATGGGAGGCACCGAGGTCATCGAGCCCGAGGCGTAGGCGCGCGGCCTCGACCCGTCCGGCATTCAGGAGCCCCGCTTCGGCGGGGCTTTTTGTCCGGCAGGGAGCGTACACTTGTTCGTATACCAGACAGGAAGGAGGAGCCATGCGCGCAGGCAACGGCATCGTGGTGGCATGCCAGAGCGCTCACGGCGAGAAGCGGGAGGTCTCTTATCGGGAACGAGGCGGGGGAGGAGCGCATATCCTGCAAATCTGCAGCGGGGCGCTCACGCGGCTCGCATATGGCGAGCAGACCGTTTGCCAGCGGCTCTCGCTCGACGCGCGGGGTCTTGAGAAGCTCTCGACGGTGCTCGGTTGGCACGAGGGCGCGCTCGCGGGCGCAACCCGCTTCTTTGCAGACGGCGATGCCGTGCTCGCCGACATGCTCGATGTCTGCAGCCGTGCCGGCATCGTCTGCACGTTCTGCACGGTGGGAAGCGAGGCGGGCATGCTCTCCGTCAGCGTGGGCGTGTCCGCAGCGTACGGGCCGTCAAAGCCGCGCTTGAAACTCGTGCCATGATCGTTGCAGCGTCGTATGCGACTAAGGCTGCCCGCCGGAGGCCGGTTGCGCCTCGCTCGACGGTTCCGTTTGCGCAGAATCGGATGCGGCGTTCTGGCCGTCCTCCTCCGGCTCCTCCTCGGGCAGGAGCCGGAGCTCGTAGGTGTCGGCATATAGCACCTGGTTCTTATAGGGCACCACGATGAAGGTGTCTTCAAACTGATGCTCGGTCGTCACGATCGCCGTGACGCCCGCTCCGTCTGCACCCACGCCGAACTGCAGCGTGATGGACACCTTTCCGCCCACGGCCTCGGAGAGCGTTGCCGTGAAGACGGCCTCGGCACTCTGCTGCGCGCTGTCCGAGTTGTCCAGCGTTGCCGTGAACGGCACATCTGCCAGCAGCTCGTCTCCCTCGGTGGCCTCCTGGTCCTCCTCGGGGTTCTGATGGTAGTGCGCAACGGCGGAGATCGTTCCCGTGATGCGCACGCCCGTGCCGGACGTCTCCCACGAGGTGATGGTCAGTACGAGCGGGGTGTCGGCAGCGGCGAGGCACTTAGACCCGGAGCTGACGTCCTGGCTCTTGAAGGTGCCCTGCCACACACCTACGATCGGGTCGAAGCGGCGTGTCCAGGCATCGTCGGTGACGGTGCACTCGGAGAGCTCCCACAGGCCGTTGCTCTGGCCAAAGGAGAAGGTCGCCACGATGTCGCACTCGTACGACGAGAAGAGGCCGCCCTTGCGGGCGTGGACGGTGAGCGTATCGGTTTGGGAGGCATCGTCGAACGACGCGCTCGTGATCTCGAAGGACGCGTCTTCGTAGAACTCGGCGAGCGGAGCATGCCCCTCCTGCTCCGGAACGGCGCTGCCCGCGCGCTCGAGCAGCTGCTCGATGTTGAGCAGCACCTTGCGTTGGCTCACGCCGCGCGTCGCCACGAACGACATCTGCTCGTTGTTCACGCCGCCCGCATCGATCCAGCTCGCGTTCTGCTTGGCGTATCCCAGCGTAGCCGTTTTGGTGGCTATGACCGACTCGTTCTGGTAGGTGAGCATGACATCGGAGGTCACGTAGCTCATGGCGCCGAAGGTCTCGTCGAGCTCGGCGCCCTCGGGTGCCCGCTCGCTATGCTGGCGTGCGCCCACGGTGACCTGCGTGAGGATGAGACGATCATCGTCGCCGAAGTAGCCGCCGCTGTATGCGGGCGCCTCGATGCGGGCACGCGCGTCCTGCTCGATGAAATCGAGGTCGGGGAGATTGCCTCTGCGACGCCAAGCCAGGGCGAGCATCATGATCACGGCTAAGGTCGCCAGCACGAGCACGGCGAAACCGCGCGGGTGCCTCTTGATATAGGCGCGGACGTCGGGCAGGTCGTGCGTCCTGAGACGCGCAGGCCGGGGACGGTCCTCGGCAGCGGGCCGCTCGACGGTGGATGCCAGCCCGTCGTCATCGAGCCGATCCAGCCCATCGGCGATGATGTCGGTGGGCCTGGTTCCGTCGGGATCTTTGATCGGAGCGTCGGTATCCATACCGATAGTGTACCCTCTGAGTCATTTCCGTGTCGATGCCGTTATGTGAATAAAACCGCACGTCACGTGGTATCATTCCTACGCTGACACATTGCGCAGATTTTCCTGCGCCGCCCAAGGAGTCTCTCATGCAAGATAAGCTCAAGAAGCTCCTCGAAGCCTACGAGGAGCTCGAAAAGAAACTGGTCGACCCCCAGGTCGTCTCCGACCCCAAGGAGTATGCGCGCTTGGCCAAAGAGCACGCCGGCCAGGCCGAGCTTGCGGGCAAGGCACGCGAGTACCTGGGCGCGCTCGACGACATCGAGGCCGCCCGCGAGATGCAGCGCGAGACCTCCGACCCCGACGAGAAGGCCATGCTGCAGGATGAGATCGCATCCAACGAGGCACGTCTCCCCAGCCTTGAGGAAGACATCAAGTTCATGCTCATCCCCGGCGATCCCAACGACGAGAAAGACACGATCGTGGAGGTCCGAGGCGCGGCGGGCGGCGACGAGGCGGCCATCTTCGCGGGCGATCTCTTCAAGATGTACGAGCGCTTCTCCGCCGAGCATGGCTGGAAGATCGACGTGCTCTCATCGAGCCCCTCGGAGGCCGGAGGCTTCAAGACCATCGAGTTCAAGATAACGGGCAAGAAGGTCTACTCGGTCATGAAATACGAGAGCGGCGTCCATCGCGTGCAGCGCGTTCCCAAAACCGAGAGCCAGGGCCGCATCCAAACGTCCACGGCAACCGTGGTCGTGCTGCCCGAGGCAGACGAGATCGACATCCAGATCAATGCCGAGGATCTGCGCATCGACACCTACTGCGCTTCCGGTCCCGGCGGCCAGGGCGTCAACACCACCTATTCCGCCGTGCGCATCACCCACCTGCCCACCAACACCGTGGTGCAGTCGCAGGACCAGCGCTCGCAGATCCAAAACCGCGAGGTCTGCATGCAGATGCTGCGCGCCCGCCTGTACGAGATGGAGCTCGAGAAGCAGCAGGCCGAGCAGGGCGCCACGCGCCTCTCGCAGATCGGCCACGGCAACCGTTCCGAGAAGATCCGCACCTACAACCAGCCGCAGGATCGTGTGACCGATCATCGCATCGGCTTCAACGGCACCTATAACGGCGTGCTGCTGGGCGATACGCTGCAGAGCGTCATCGACGCCCTCGCCGCCGCCGACCGCGCGGAGCGGCTCGCCGCAGCGGTGTAAGCTCAGCGCGCCCGCGCAAGGGCGGCTCCCTTAGACATCGACGCGCAGAATGGCCTTCACGCCCGCCTGTTCGAGCAGGCGGGCGTGCTCGTCCGACATGAGCGAATCGGTGACGAGCACATCGATTTGATCGGCGCTGCCATAGGAGAAGCTCGCATCGACGCCGATCTTCGAGCTGTCGGCAAGGACGACATGGAACGCGGAGTTCTCGAGCATGAGCTCGTTGATGCGCATCTCCTGCGCGATGTTGGTGGTGAGGCCGCGCTGGGCGGAGAGTCCCGAGCAGCTGAGGAAGCACTTGCCCGCTTTGATCTGGCCGATGTTGGCGAGGGCGAAATCCCCGGTCATCGACCATTTGGGCACGCGGATCTCGCCGCCGGTGAGGATCATGGTGGAGGAGGGCGGGAAGGACGACGAGAGGGCGCGGCCGTTATTGGTCACGAAGGTGACGTTCTCAGCAAGCACGAACTCGAGGGCGCCCAGAGCCGTGGTGCCCGTGTTGATGAAGACGATATCCCCGTCATCGATGAGTTGGGCCGCGCGGGCTGCGATGGCGCGCTTGGCCCGCTCGCGCTCGTAACTCGAATCGTGCTCAGGGCGCTCGGCCAGCTCGACCGTTCCATAGCTGCGGCGCACCATGCCCTGGCTTGCAAGAGCATCGAGGTCGCGCCTGACGGTGAGCGGGGAGATCTTGAAGAGCTCCGACAGCTCGGCAACGCCCATGGATCCGTTTTGCTCGAGCAGCCGTACGATCTCATCACGCCGCCTGCGCACAAAGGACGATCCCATCGTGAGGCTCCCTCCCATCGACCGAGCGCACGCCCCTGCGTCTCCATGAAATGATACCCAGTATCATAAAGAAACGTTCCAAACGTTCAAGTACATTGAACGCTTTTGCCGCTCACCGCGCCATGCTCTCCGCTCACCTGCCTGGGCCTTCTCATTTCTTCCATAAACTGCGTTCTGAACGTATATTGTTCACTATACAGTGCAAAACGACTGTTATTAGTGAACTATTTGAACGTTTGGCCACAACAGGTTCACAGATGGCAGTCAGCGATCAGCACGAGGGGAGGTGAAGCACATGCTGCTGCGCGAGATCTATGAGCAGAAGCACTATGCGTTCGTGGAGGGCCCCTTCTCATGGCAGGATGCGGTGCGCGAGGGCTGCAAGCCGCTCGAGGCCGACGGCACCTGCGACGAGACCTACGCCGAGGAGATCATCGAATGCATCGAGAAGCACGGGCCGTACATCATCATCACGCCCAACGTTGCGATGCCGCACTCGACGGAGGGGGCGAAGGGCGCCCACAAAACCGCCATCGGCTTCATGCACGTAACCAATCCCGTGAGCTTCGGGGACGAGCCCGACATGCAGGTCAAGACCTTTTTCACGCTCTGCTCAACTGATTCTGAGGCGCATCTGCAGAACATGCAGCGTCTCGTCAGCACGCTCCTCAACGAGGAGGCCCTTGAGCGCCTGAAGAACATCGAGAGCCCCGAGGAGCTCCTTGAAATCGACGCCATGGTCGACGAGGGCTAGCAGTCATAAGGCGCCCGGCACCCCGCCTTGGCGTCGCAGCAGTACTCAGAAAGAGGGGTTTCATGGACATCTTAATGACAATCTGGCAATTCTTCGCCAACAACATCCTGACGCAGCCTGCGTACTTCATCGGTCTCATGGTCATCATCGGCTATGCCCTGCTCGGCAAGTCGTGGTATGAGATCCTCGCCGGTTTCGTCAAGGCAACGGTGGGCTATCAGATCCTCGCCGTGGGCTCGAGCGGCCTCGTCGGCTCCTTCCGTCCGGTGCTCGTGGGTCTCAAAGACAAGTTCAACCTCGACGCCATGGTCATCGACCCGTACTTCGGCCAGAACGCCGTCCAGGCGGGCCTCGATGACGCAGCCGGCCCGGCCTTCATCTCGGGCAATACCTTCTCGCAGGTCATGCTCCTGCTGCTTTTCGCGTTCATCCTCAACATCGCCCTCGTCGCCCTCAAGAAGTGGACCAAGTGCCGCGCCATCTTCACCACGGGCCACGTCCAGATGCAGCAGGCTTCCACAGCCTTCTGGCTGGTGCTCTTCGCGTTCGGCGGACATCTGGCCGGCGACAGCCCGCTTGCGCTCATCATCATGACCATCCTGCTCGGCGCATACTGGGCCGTCGGCACCAACCTCGTGGTCGGCGTGACCCAGGAGCTCACCGACGGTGCCCGCTTCTCCGTCGCCCACCAGCAGATGTTCGGCATCTATACCGCTGCCAAGGGCGCCGAGTGGCTCAACAAGCACTCCAAGAAGCAGTCCAGGCGCATCGAGGACATCGAGCTGCCCGGTTGGCTTCAGATCTTCAACGAGAACCTCGTGGCAACGGCCATCCTCATGACGTTGTTCTTCGGCGCCATCCTGCTGATCCTCGGTCAGGAATGGCTCGTCGCGAACGAGTTCATGAAGGAAGGCGCGAGCTTCTTCTTCTACATCCTCACCACGAGCTTCCAGTTCGCCGTGTACCTGTCCATCCTCCAGCTCGGCGTCCGCACCTTCGTCACCGAGCTCACCAACGCCTTCCAGGGCATCTCCAACAAGCTGCTCCCCGGCTCCGTGCCCGGCGTCGATTGCGCCGTAACCTACGGCTTCGGCTCGCCCAACGCAGTGACCATCGGCTTCCTCGCCGGTGCCGTCGGCCAGTTTTTGGCCATCGGCGCCCTGATCCTGCTCAGGAGCCCCGTCATCGTCATCGCAGGCTTCGTGCCCCTCTTCTTCGACAACGCCACCATCGGCGTCTTCGCCAACAACAAGGGCGGTCTGCGTGCCTGCGTCATCTTCCCGTTCATCTCCGGCCTGCTGCAGGTCTTCGGCTCTGCTCTCATCGCCGGCTGGGTTGGCATGGCCGCCTACGGCGGATACCTCGGCATGTGGGACTGGGCGGTCATCTGGCCCGTCATGACCGTCGTCATGAAGTTCCTGTCCTACGCCGGCCTCGCCATCGTGGTCATCGCGCTGTTCCTCATCCCGCAGCTCCAGTACCGCGCCGATCCCGAGACCTACTTCCTCGAGACCGAGGATTGGGCCGAGTGCAAGCGCATCCGTGCCGAGCGCGCTGCCGCCAAGGACGCCGCGAACTAGTCCGTATCGTCTACCGAGGGGGCTGCGAAGCTCTGCCGGCCCCCTCATATACTTACCTTAAGCAGCTGGGCGAAAACCCTGCAAACGTGTTCTATGAAAGGAGCAACCATGGCTAAGATCCTTGTTGCGTGCGCAAACGGCGCCGGTACCTCCCTGATGATGAAGATGACCGCCGAACGCGTGGCCGCCAAGATCGGCCTTCCCGTCGAGAAGATCCACCACTGCTCGCTCTCCGAGGGCGTTTCGAGCGCAAACCAGTACGACATCGTCTTCGCGCCGCTCAACTTCCTCAACATGTACAAGAACGCCGAGGCGGCCGGCGTCATGGTCATCGGTCTGCGCAACGTGCTCTCCGATGCCGAGATGGAGGAGAAGCTCACCGAGGCCGGAGCGCTCGAGAAGTTCAAGAGATAGGCACCGATCGTCCGGTCGGCAGACATCGACATGCTCGCTGCGGCGGGCGAGATCGGAGCCTCATCGTGAAGTATGCAAAACGTGTGCTTGCGAATATGGAGAAGGCGTATGCCATCGGCATGTTCGCAGGTGCGGATAGGGATAGCTTTCTCATAGGCGTCGAGAAGCACGGGCCGATCAGGCGCTTCTCGCTCGACGGGGAGTTCATCGAGGACGTCGCCGACGGGCCGGGCGGCGTGATGACCATCGCGCAGGTCCCGGGTCGCGGCGACCAGTTCCTCGCCACCTACCAGTTCTTCTCGCCCAACTGCGGAGGGGACGACGCCAAGATCGTCTCCTACACCCGTGACGAGCGGGGCGCCTGGGCCTGCCGCACCGTCTGCGACCTGCCCTACGTGCACCGTTTCGGCCTGCTCGAGGGAGCCGACGGAAGCACGTGGCTTCTCGCCTGCACCATCAAAAGCGCCTGCGAGTACAAGGAGGACTGGCGCTTTCCGGGCAAGGTCTATGCCGCGCGCATAGACGAGCCCTTCGAGACGTACGACGAGCACAACCAGCTCAGCCTGGAGGTGGTCGCCGACACGCAGCTCAAGAACCATGGGTTCTGGGTAGCTCCCAACCGGAGCTTCGCTCTGATCTCCACCGACAGCTGCGTGTGCCGCTACACGCCTCCTGCAGCGTCAGGCGTGTCCTGGGGCTGCGAGCGTCTGATCGACGAACCCACAAGCGATATGTGCCTTGTGGATTTCGACGGCGACGGGCGCGACGAGATGCTCACGCTCTCGCCCTTCCACGGCGATACGCTGAGCATCTATCATCTGGACGACGATGGTCGCTACCAGCTTGCCTGGCGCGACCCTGAGAAGCGCGACTTCTGGCATGCGATCTGGAGCGGCGAGCTCGCGGGCGTGCCGTGCGCCATCATCGGCAACCGCAAGGGCGGCCGCGACCTCTACCGTGTTGCATTCGAGCAGGGAGCATACCGGCTCGAGGTCATCGACCACGACAGAGGTCCCGCCAACTGCTGGGTTTACCGCTTCGGCGGCGCCGATCACGTCATCGCGACCAACCGCGAGACGGACGAGGTTGCGCTCTATAGCGTGGAACCGTGACGAACCAACCTGCAAGGAGGAGAGATATGGCAGCAGTTGATGAGATCACACGTGAATCATGGATCATGAGCACCTTCCCCGAGTGGGGCACTTGGCTCAACGAGGAGATCGACGAGGCGGTTGTGGAGCCGGGCACCGTCAAGATGTGGTGGCTGGGCTGCGTGGGCATCTGGATCAAGACCCCGGGCGGTGCGAACATCTCGGTTGATCTGTGGGCCGGCAACGGCAAGCGCACCCACGGCAACGGCAAGATGGCCGTCGGCCATCAGATGGCCAACATGGCAGGCTGTCGCAAGATGCAGCCCAACCTGCGCAACGTTCCCTTCGTCATCGACCCCTTCGCCGTGACGCAGGTGGACGCCGTGCTCGCCACCCACTACCACCAGGATCACATGAGCAAGGAGTTCGCCGCCCATGTGATGCAGTCCAACATGACCACCGTCGATGAGAACGGCAAGGAGATCCCCGTGCCCTTCGTGGGCCCGCAGAAGTGCGTGGACTACTGGGTGAGCTGGGGCGTTCCCGAGGACCGCT
The DNA here is from genome assembly GCA_040307385.1 of Atopobiaceae bacterium. Taxonomy (GTDB): domain Bacteria; phylum Actinomycetota; class Coriobacteriia; order Coriobacteriales; family Atopobiaceae; genus RUG721. The sequence continues at coordinate 9,999 of JAWRJQ010000090.1, read as the reverse complement.
GCATCGTGGTCAAGCCCGGCGACAGCTTCAAGTGCAAGGACGTCGAGATCATCGCCATGGATTCCTTCGACCGCACCTGCATCGTGACGACCGACTCAACCGGCCCGGATCGCGAGGAGCTTGCGGGTACGTGCCCGACCGACATGGACGAGAAGGCCGTCAACTACCTCATCCGCACACCGGGCGGCAACATCTACCACTCCGGCGACTCCCACTACTCGATCTACTTCGCCAAGCACGGTAAGGATATCGAGAAGCTCTACGGCGGCGTGGACGTGTGCTTCGGCGCTTTCGGCTGCAACCCCGTGGGCATCCAGGACAAGATGGAGGCAACCGACATCCTGCGCATGGCCGAGGCGCTCAAGGCCAAGGTCGTCGTTCCCATCCACCACGACGTGTGGTCCAACTTCCAAGCCGACGTCCATGAGATCGAGATGCTCTGGAAGATGCGCCGCGACCGCCTGCAGTACGGCTTCTACCCGTTCTTCTGGGAGGTCGGCGGCCGCTACACCTACCCGACGGACGTCGGCCGCATGTGGTACCACCACGATCGCGGCTTCGACGACTGCTTTGAGGAAGAGCCCAACGTCCCGTTCCGCTCCGTCCTGTAGGGTGTTCGCACCCAAGCTTGCTTGCGAGCACGGAATGAGCCGGTCATGGCGCGCCGTGGCCGGCTCCCGTTTCTCAAGTATGCAGCGCCCGCGCGATATACTTGTTCGTATACGGTGCCGCAAGATGTACCTGTGCAAGGTTCACGGCGAAAGGAGCCGCTTATGATGCTCAAAGAGCTGCGCGACGAGGTCTATGAGGCCAATATGGACCTGCCCAAGCACGGGCTCGTGGTCTTCACGTGGGGCAACGCCTCCGGTGTCGATCGCGACAGGGGCCTTTTCGTGATCAAGCCGTCGGGTGTGGAGTACGAGGATCTCACGCCGGAGTCGCTCGTGGTCTGCGATTTCGACGGCGCGGTGGTGGAGGGCGACCTCAACCCCTCCTCCGACACCGCCACCCATGCCTATCTCTACAAGGTGTGGGACGGCGTGGGCGGCATCGTGCACACGCACTCGAGCTGGGCGGTTTCCTGGGCTCAGGCGGGGCGCTCCATACCCTGCTACGGCACCACGCACGCCGACTACTTCTACGGTGCGATCCCCTGCATGCGCGGCCTCACCGAGGATGAGATCGAGCAGGCCTACGAGCGCAATACCGGCGTCGTCATCGCCGAGGGCTTCGAGGGCATCGACCCGCTTGCGGTGCCGGGCACGCTCGTGCGCAACCACGGCCCCTTCTCCTGGGGCACAGACGCGGCTGCCGCCGTCTACCATGCGGTCGTGCTCGAAGAGGTCGCCAAGATGGCCACCCGCACCGAGCTGCTCAGCCCGGGGGTGGAGGCCGCTCCGCAGTATCTTCAGGACAAGCACTACCAGCGCAAGCACGGTCCCAACGCCTACTACGGCCAAAACTAGACGGCACTGCCGGCGGCCCGTTGCGTGCGGGCCGCCCGCGTAAGGAGCGCATATGAGCGAATATACCCTCGGCCTCTACGAGAAGGCTCTGCCCGCCGACCTCTCCTGGGAGGAGCGCCTCGCAACCGCAGGCGAGCTCGGCTTCGACTACATGGAGCTCTCCGTCGATGAGACGGATGTGCGCCTTGAGCGCCTGAGCTGGGATGCCAGCCAAATCGACGCGCTGCGCCGCGCCATGCGCGGCACCGGCGTCGCCCTCGAGTCCATGTGCCTTTCCGCGCACAGGCGTTTCCCGCTCGGCAGCCACGATCCCGCCGTGCGCGCACGGGGCCTCCAAATCATGCAGGAAGCCGTCGTCCTTGCACGCGAGCTGGGGATCCGCACCATCCAGCTGGCCGGCTACGACGTCTACTACGAGGACGGCGACGCCGATACCCGCGCATGGTTCGCAGAGAACCTCGCCAAGGCCGTGGAGATGGGCGCCGCAGGCGGCGTGCTTCTCGGCTTCGAGACCATGGAGACCCCGTTCATGGACACGGTCGAGAAGGCCATGGCCTACGTCGATCTCATCAACAGCCCCTATCTGGGCGTGTATCCCGACGCGGGCAACCTCACCAACGCCTCCCTCCTCTACGGCACGAGCGTCGCCGACGATATCGCCACCGGACGCGGCCACATCATCGCCGCGCATATGAAGGAGACCGTTGCGGGCGCCTATCGCGAGATACCCTTCTCCACGGGCACGACGGACTACGCAGGCGCCCTCGATGAACTCATCGACCAGGGCGTGCGCCGCTTCGTGGCGGAGATGTGGTATGTGGGCCAGGACGGCTGGCGCGACGACACGAGCTTCGCCTCCGCATACGTGCGCGATAAGATCGACGCCGCCTTCGCGCGGCGTTCAACGCGGTGACGCGCCGTAGGGATCCCTTGCTGCGGCGCCGTCCTGCAATGACGCGGGCGTGCATGAGCGCTATCCTATAGAGCTGTGCGAACCGCAGGAAAGGAACCGATTCGTGTCAGACGAGATCTGGACCGTCAAGCGCATCCTCGATTGGACCGTGAGCTACCTCGAGCGTAAGGGCGGCGAGCGTCCGAGGCTTTCAGCGGAGTGGCTCATCTCGGCGGCGACGGGCTTGTCGCGCGTCGAGATCTACACCAACTTCGATCGCCCGCTCACGCGCGACGAGCTCGACCTCATGCGTGCGGGCGTGAGACGGCGCGCAGCGGGCGAGCCGCTGCAATACGTGACGGGCGAGATGCCGTTCCGCCGCATCGTCCTGCGTTGCGAACCCGGTGTTTTGATCCCGCGCCCTGAGACGGAAGTGCTGGTAGATGCCGTACTTAAAGAACTTGAAGGCAAGGAGCTGCCGCGCGTGCTCGACCTATGCACGGGTACGGGCTGCATTGCGCTGTCCGTGGCGGGCGAGCATCCTGAAACCGTCGTCATCGCAACCGATATCTCCCCCGCCGCCGTGAGCCTCGCCGAGCGCAATACCGGGGCGCTCGGGCTTGGCGGCTGGGTCGATGTGCTCGAATGCGATCTTGCAAGCGGTGTGGCACCCGCATTTGCCGGCACCTTCGACGTGCTCGTGAGCAACCCGCCGTACATCCCCACCGCGGTGCTTGCCGAGCAGGTGCCGCCCGAGGTGCGCGACTTCGAGCCCGCGCTCGCGCTCGACGGCGGAGCCGACGGACTCGACATCTTCCGCCGCATCCTCGCCCTTGCCCCCGATATGCTCGCTCCGGGCGGCCTGCTCGCCTGCGAGCTCTTCGAGGAAGCGCTCGCACCCGCCGCCGATCTGGTCCGTGCGGAGAAGGGCTGGCGGCGCGTGGAGGTGCGCGAGGACCTTACGCACCGGCCGCGCGTGCTGCTCGCCTGGCGGGAGGAGCGCTAGATGGGCCGCATCCTGACCGTCGATCAGAGCTTTCCCGCCCGCTCTGCGGTGGACGAGGCGGTGGCCGTGCTCGAGCGCGGCGGCGTGCTCGTGATGCCCACCGATTCCGTCTACGGCATCGGCTGCGCGGCGACGCCCAACAACCCGGGACATGAGCGCATCTTCCAGATCAAGCGCCGTGCGCGCACGCAAACGCTGCCATGGCTCATCGCCGATGCGGGCGATCTCATGCGTTATGCCGCAGCCCTTTCGCCCCAGGCGGTCGAGCTCGCCGCAGCGTTCTGGCCGGGTGCGCTCACGCTCGTGGTGCGTGCATCCGACGAGGTGGCGCCCGAGTACCGCAGCGCCGACGGCACCATAGCGCTGCGCCTGCCCGACTCCAACCTCGTACGCGAGATCGCCCGTCGTAGCGGGTGCGCCCTTGCGACTACCAGCGCGAACGCCCACGGTGACGCGGCGGCGATCTCGGTCGAGACGGTCGATCGGCGCATCGTGGCGGCGGCCGACCTCATCCTCGACGGAGGTCCCGCCCCCTTGGCCATCGCCTCCACCATCGTGAGCTGCACCGATGCGGAGCCGCAGATGCTGCGCGAGGGTGCCATCCCGCGCAGCCGGATTCTCGCCGCGCTGTCCTGATGCCGAGCGCCTGCCGCGCCGCACGCGCCTTGCTTGTTTCATGCGCCGGAGTCTTGTTGGAAATGGCGCGGCGCTGCGCTACTCTAAACATGCGGTCGAGCTAGGGGAGGAGTGCAACATGCGCGTTGCCATCGCATCGGATCACGGCGGTTACGACCAGAAGGACCAGATCGCCGCCTATATCGCACGCATCGGGCACGAGGTCGCAGACTACGGGCCCCACACGCCCGATCCCGTCGACTACCCTGATTATGCCGACAAGGTCGCCCGCGCCGTCGCACGCGGCGAGGTCGATCGCGGCGTTCTGATCTGCGGCACCGGCCTGGGCATGGCCATCACGGCGGACAAGGTTCCCGGCGTGCGCGCCGCAGCCATTCAATCCGTCGAGCTCGCCGAGCTCTTCCGTCAGCATAACGACGGGAACGTGATCGCCCTGTCGGGGCGCTTCGTTGATCTCGAGACCAATCTTCGTCTGGTGAAGATCTTCCTCGAGACGCCCCACTCAGACGATGAGCGCCACAATCGCCGCGTCGCCAAGGCCATGCGCGAGGACGACCCCGCCTTCGAGGGCGTCTCCGACTAGCGCCCTTCTCGCACTAATTCGCCGAAAGGAGCTCCCGTGCACTTCAACTACCTGCATGACGCCGATCCTGCCGTTGCCGACGCCATTTCGTCCGAGCTTGAGCGTCAGCGCTCCTCCATCGAGCTCATCGCCTCCGAGAACTTCGTCTCGCTCGCGGTGATGGAGGCCACGGGAAGCCCGCTCACCAACAAATACGCCGAGGGTCTTCCGGGCAGCCGCTACTATGGCGGCTGCTGGGCCGTGGACGTTCTGGAGGATCTTGCCCGCGAGCGCGTCAAAAAGCTCTTCGGCGCGGCCTTCGCCAACGTCCAGCCCCATGCGGGCGCGCAGGCAAACTACGCTGCCGAAGCGGCGCTCTGCAAGCCCGGCGATACCATCCTGGGCATGGCGCTCGACGACGGCGGGCACCTCACGCACGGATCGCCCGCGAATTTCTCCGGCAAGCTCTATACCTTCGTGTCGTATGGCGTGGATCCCACGAGCGAACGCATCGATTACGATGCCGTGGCGGCTCTGGCCGAACAGCACAAGCCGGCGCTCATCATCGCAGGCGCCTCCGCCTATCCGCGCATCATCGATTTCGAACGCTTCGCGCAGATCGCCCATGATAACGGCGCCAAGCTCATGGTGGACATGGCGCATATCGCCGGCCTCGTGGCGGGCGGCGTGCACCCCAACCCCGTGCCGCATGCCGACATCACCACCTCCACCACGCATAAGACGCTGCGCGGCGCGCGCGGCGGCATCATCCTCTGGAACAACGAGGCCTATACCAGGTCAATCAACAGCTCCGTCTTCCCCGGCACCCAGGGCGGCCCGCTCGAGCACGCCATAGCGGGCAAAGCCGTGGCGTTCGGCGAGGCGCTTGCTCCCGAATTCGCCGACTATGCGGCGCAGATCCTCGTCAACGCCCAGGCGCTCGGGCGCGGCATGGCGTCGAAGGGGCTCCGCCTGGTCACCGGCGGCACCGACAACCACCTGCTGCTCGTGGACCTCTCGTCCGTCGGCGACGTCACCGGGCACGATGCCGAGGTTGCCTTGGAAGCCGCGGGCATCACCGTCAACAAGAACATGATTCCCAACGATCCGCGCCCGCACAACGTGACGAGCGGCATACGCGTGGGATCTGCCGCCGGCACCACCCGGGGCTTCAGCGAGACCGAGTTCGAGCGCATCGGCGAGCTGATCGGCGAGATCGTCACCCATCTGGGCGATGACCTCGTGCATGCCGACGCGGCTGCCGAGGTCGAAGAGCTTCTCGCCGCGCATCCGCTCTATCCCGAGCTGGGGTAGCGCATCGCGAAGCGCCTGGCACCAAATCGCCTTATTCCTGCAGTTTCTGGCACCAGAACGCCTTATTCCTAAGGAACAAGGCGATTTGGGGGATCAAGTCGCAGGAATAAGGCGTTTCCGTGCCATGGGCGAGAAACCCCCAATGGGGGAGTATCCCCGCATAGGGGCGTGCGGTGCCGCGCCCACCTGCTCCCTGCCCGCGCTACAATAGGAAGGCAGCAACAGCGCAGACCGAGGAGGCCTCATGCCCGACACCCAGTACACCTACGACTCAAGCCGCCTGACCGTCGTCGATCACCCGCTTGTGCAGCACAAGCTGGCAATCCTGCGCGATAAGGACACGTCGACCAAAGACTTCCGCGAGCTTGTGAACGAGCTCGCCATCTTCGAAGGCTACGAGGCCCTGCGCGACCTGCCGCTCGAGGACGTGGAGATCGAGACCCCGCTCGAGAAGATGACCGCCCAGAAGATTTCCGGCAAGAAGATCGCCATCATCCCCATCCTGCGCGCAGGCCTGGGCATGGTGGACGGCATCCTCTCGCTCGTGCCGTCCGCTCGCGTGGGCCATGTGGGCATGTACCGCGACCCCGAGACGCATGATCCGGTGCAGTACTACTGCAAGTTCCCGCCCTCGATTTCCAGCCGCACCTGCCTCATCGTCGACCCCATGCTCGCCACGGGCGGATCGCTCACCGCCGCCATCCAGTTCCTGCGCGATGAGGGCGTCAAAGACATCCGCGCCCTCACCCTGGTGTCGTGCCCCGAGGGCGTCAAGGCCGTGCTCGACTTCGACCCCGACGTGCGTCTCTACACCTGCGCGGTGGATCGCCAGCTCAACGAGAACGCCTACATCCTGCCCGGTCTCGGCGATGCGGGCGATCGCATCTACGGCACCAGGTAGGCCGCACCGCGAACGGTCGTGCCGCGCCCGCAAGCACCCCTGACTGGCACCCTCTGTGCAGCCGCTCCACCCCTCGGCGGGCGGAGCGGCGCGCTCCCGCTGCGGAAAGAATGCGTATACTGGACTGAATTGCCGTATCGTTCTGACCGACTTCCAGCCAGGCGAGGGGGAGCTTCGTGGCCTTCATCTTGGGATCAAGCCACAACAACCGAACGCGTTGGGCCCACATCATGCGTCGCTGGGCAAGCGTCGCCCTCGTGATCTGCTCCGTCATCCTGGTCGTCCTGCTCGTAGAGTCCTTCGTGTCGGAGCCCGATCCGGCACCTGCCGTGGTCATCATCTCCGCAATCGTCCTGCTGTGCTTCTTCTACGCCTACGTGCTGGTCATCCCCGATGACCTCACCCTCACGGCAACCGACAGGACCCTGCAGATCGCGTCGCATCTGCTCGCCTATGCGCAGCACGGCCTGACACCCGAGATGGCCGACGGCATCTGCGAAACCATCCTGCCGGAGACCTTCGCCTCCGCCATCTGCATCACCGACGGCGCGCAGGTGCTCGCGAGCGCGGGGAAGAACGCCGACCACTACCCGCTCGGCAGCCCCGTGAGCGCAGTGACGATCGAAGCGGTGAAAAGCGCATCGGCCAACACCTTCCATCGGAACGATCCGCCGGCATCCGACCCGTTCCCGCTGCGCGCCGGCATCGTGGTGCCGCTGCTGGTCCACGAGCGCGTGGTGGGGACCATCGAGCTGTACTACACGCGCTCCAACCAGATCGACCAGCGTCAGATCGCCCTCTCCACGGGCTTCGCCGAACTGCTCTCATCGCAGCTGGTCTCCTATGAGCTGGAGCAGCAGTCGAAACGCTCGGCCCGCATCGAGCTGAGCGCCCTGCAATCCCAGGTCGATCCCCACTTCCTCTTCAACACCATCGGCACCATCGTCTCCATCGTGCGCACCGATCCCGAAAGGGCCCGTTCCCTGCTCATCGACTTCTCTAAATACTATCGCCAGACGCTGGGCAACTCGGGAGCGCTCGTGAGCGTGGAGCAGGAACTCGAGCAGGGCGGACGCTACATCAGCCTCATGAAAGCCCGCTACGGCGAGGATCGCCTCGAGGTGCAGAGCACCATCGATCCCGCAACGGAGGAGCTTCTCGTGCCGCCCTTCATCATCCAGCCCATTCTCGAGAACTGCATCAAGCACGGCATGCGCGAGGAAGCGCCCCTGCATATCGCGATCGAGAGCACGAAAACGGAGCGCGGGCTGGAGATAACGGTCGCCGACGACGGCATCGGCATGTCCGAGGAGGTGCGCGCCACCCTTTTCGATTCGAACAGGCGGCAGGAGCGGGCCGATGAGCTCAATACGGGGACTGGCCTCGCGCTCTGCAACGTCTTGGCCAGGGTTAAGTATTTCTATGCGGACGAGTCGAGCATAGAGGTCGCGTCGAAGCTCGGGGAGGGCACGCGCGTGCGCTTCGTGCTGGTGGGCACGCCGTGCGCTCCGGAGGAAGCGCCTGCGACCGTGCCCTAGGACACGGCGCGGGAACGCGCGGAGAGGCAGGCCCGTTTTCCGCACGATCGACGGGCCGGGAGCGGGTGGGCTCCGGCGCGTCTCTGCGCGCAACGGTTGGAGGAAGGCAGTGCATGCGAATAGGGGAGGGATGCGAGGATGAATGCGTGGAAGGTTTTGGTCGTAGACGATGAGCCGCCCATTCGGGCGGAGCTCCACTACCTGCTCGCCCAAGACGGCCGGGTGGGAGAAGTGGTCGAGGCGGGCGGCGTCACGCGCGCCGTGGAACAGATCATGGAGGGCGGAGTGGACGTTGTGTTCCTCGATATCTCCATGCCGGGTCCGAGCGGCCTGCGCCTGGCCGAGTTCCTGAAAAAGCTCCAGACGCCTCCCATCCTGGTGTTCGTGACGGCATACTCCGAGCACGCTGTCAGGGCGTTCGACCTCGATGCGGTCGATTATGTGCTCAAGCCCGTGGAGAGCTCGCGCCTTGAGCGCGCGCTCACCAAGGTGGAGAACGCCATCAGGCAGCGCGAGCAGTTCGCGGTCGGTCGCGACCTGCGCATCCCCGCGGAGCATGAGGGCAGCAAGGTGTTCATTCTCGCCCGCGACATCGCCTTTCTGGAGGCGCGCGGAGACTACGCTGCCATCCACGCCCAAGGGACCACGTACCTCGCGAAATCGTCCATGATCTCGTTCGAGGAGAGCCTTGCCGACGAAGGATTCATACGCGTGCACAAGAGCTATCTCGTCAACATCGGCAAGGTGAGCGGCGTTCGCGCCTCGGGCCAAGGGCTCATGGAGCTCACCTTGGATCAGGAGCAGCAAACCGTTCCCGTCTCGCGCCGCCGGGCAGCCCAGGTAAAGGACATGCTGGGGATAGCCTAACTGCTACGGAACGTCCCTGCCGCGGCGCCCGCCTGTAAAGGCGCCGGTCGCACGGCGTATGACGAGTCCGATGATGAGCCAGCATGTCAGGATCGCCCACCCGGATGCGTCGAGCGCCTGCGGGCTTCCGGGAACCAGCATGAACGCCGCCGCGACGCAGCACAGAGCGCAGGAGCACCAGATCATCGGGCGTCCGCCGGGCACGCGGTACGGGCGCGGAAGCTCGGGCTCGGTCCTGCGGAGCCTGAGGCAGGTGAGGGCGAGCACGGTGGATGCGATCACGATCGCCCGCGCCGAGACATGCGCGAGCGGGATCAGCATGGCGTGCCCGAGGAAGGGTCCGATCAGGGTGAAGGCGGACATGATGATGCAGGCGATGCGGGGCGTGCCCGTCTCATCGTCTATCTGGGAGAGACGCGAGGGAAGCTGCCCCTTGCGCGTCATGGCCAGCATCAGGCGGGTCGAGGCGCCGAAGAACGCGTTCATGGGGCCGAGCGGGCCGAGCGTGGCGATGATGAGGATGACGATGTACAGCAGGCGGTTGATGCCCTGGAGCGCCGTCAGCGCCGGCATGGGATTGCGCACGAACTCATGCCAGGGCATGAGCGTGCCGAACGAGTAGATCGACACCACGTAGAAGCCGCCCGAGGCGATGAGCGCCAAGGGGATGATCTTTCCGAATTTCTTCCAGTTGAGCCCCTCGGAGGCCTCCTCGGCCTGCTGGGGGATGGTGTCGAACCCGGCGTAGAAGAACGGGGTCATGACGAGCACGGCCATGATGCCGCCGACGAGGCCCGTCGCCTCGGTGGTGCCGCCC
>JAWRJQ010000089.1:0-14577 GCA_040307385.1 Atopobiaceae bacterium | reverse complement strand
GACGTGAACCCCTTGAACACGTCGTCGTAGAAGTCGTTGTACCCGAAGGGGGCCTGCCAGCACCTCTGCTCGGTATGGTAGATGCCCTGATCGTCCCTGTAGAACGAGGCGGCCTCCAAGAAGGCGTTGCCCGCAGGGGTGTTGATGGTCCAATCGTGCCATAGGTCGCTGATGTCGTACGGGAGAAGGTCGATCTCCGTGCGGATGCTTATCGGGCCGAACTCGATGTCGATGGGTATGCGCCCCTCGAGCGCAAGCCGAAGGCCTTTGAGGAGGGAGAATCCGATAGAGCCCAGCTTGTCCTGCGTCTCCGCAGGGAGCAGGCCCCACACGAAGGCAGCGCCCTCGAAGACCGTCTCGGCAACACCCTCGGCGGCGCCTCCCGGACCCGGCGATGCGACTGCGTCCGTAACGTAGTCGAAGAACCGTATCGGGCCGCTGAGCACGCCGGCGTAGGGCCAATGCCCGCTCGCATCCACATGATCCACGGGCGCGTTCCAGCAATAGGCGTATCTGTTCAAGGTCTGCGGGAAGCCCATGAGGCCGATGCGGGAGTCGCGCGACATGAAGCGCCCCAGCCGCGGGCTGTACTCGCGCGCCTCCGCGAAGAGCGTGTGCGTCAGGGGGTCGGCGCCGTAGGCGGAGAAGGCGAGCCCCAGCAGCCCGTCCTCGCCCGCATCGACCGTCCCGAAGGCATCGTAGGCGGCGCTGCCCGTCGGCATCCCGTCCCTCCCGACCGCGATCAGGGGGCTTCCGAGCTCATCCGTCACCAGCCACGTCATGCCATCGTCATCGCAGGCTGCCAGCGGCGCCCCGTCCCACACGAAGGCCCTGTCGCCGGTGGAGGGTCCGCTTTCCTGCAGAAGATTCCTGCCCCCGCGCGAGAGATCCCGAACGTAGCGGGTCGTGCTTTCCTCGCCGGCCCGATCCGTCTCCACGCGGACGACCCTCTTGCCCACGCCGTTGTAGAGATAGCGCACCTGCCTGCCGCTCTTCGCATCGCGCGCCGCGGCCAGACGGTTGGCCGAATCGAACTCGAAGGTCTGGACCGGGGTCCCGTCTGCCGTCACGGACAGGAGGTTTCCCCGTCTGTCGTACGAGAAGGTCTCGGTATGCAGCGGGGAGTCCCGTCGCACCAACCTGTCCGCATCGTCGTAGGCGGAGCGCACGGTATCCTCGCCGCGCTGCTCCCGCACCCTGTTGCCGAACGCATCGTATTCGTAGGTGCAGGACAGCGCCCCATCCCTCGTGACGCTCGTGAGCCTGCCCACGGCATCGTATGCATAGGAGAAGGCGCCGCCGGCATCGGGCAGGTCCGTCCGGCGAACCACCCGCTCGATCGTGCGCCCGCCGGCATCGAAGGAGAATGCCGTGTCGATGAGATCGCCCTGGGGGCCGGCGCTCGAGGCGCGGGTCACGCGCCCGAATGCATCGTAGTCCAGGCGCGTATCCAGCCCGTCCGATGCGGTCTTGCGCACCAGCCGCCCCAGATCGTCGTACTCGTACGAGACGGACGCCTCCTGTGCCGTCAGGCGCGACAGCCGCCCGAACCTATCGTATGCATACGAGAGGCGCATGCCGTTGGGGTAGGTCATGCCCGCGAGCCTGCCATCGGCGGCATAGTCGTAGGAGACCGTGTTCTCCTCCGCGTCCGCGGCCTTCGTCACGCGGCCGACGGCGTCTCTCGTCAACGAGGTCGTGCCCAGCCAGTCGGCGATGTCGCGAACCCGGCCGAGGGCATCGTAGCCGAAGCGGACCTCGCGTCCGTCCTCATAGCGGACGTTCTCCAACCTCCCGGCCGGCGAGTAGCCGTAGGCGATGCGGCACCCCTCCTCGTCGATCACCTCGGAGAGCTGCCCTGCAGCGTTGTAGGCATAGGACAGGCTGTTGCCCAGGGGGTCGATCGCCTTCGTGATGCGGCCCAGGGCATCGCGCTCGAAGCATGTCCGGCGGGGCGCTCCTCCGCTTCCCGCGCGCGTGCAGCCCACCAGGCTCCCGCGCGCGTCGTATGCGTACGACGTGACGCCGCCGAGGGCGTCTACGGTCTGCGCGAGCTCGCCGAGGGCGTTCCGGGAGAAGCGCGTGCGGTTGCCCAGGGCATCGCGCATGGAGGAGTATCTGCCGAGGGCATCGTACTCGTACTGGCGCGACCAGCCGCTCGCGCCCGTGGCGCGGATGATGCGGCCCAGCGGATCCCGCTCGAACGAGAGCGTCTCCCCGCCGTCCTGCGCGATGCTGCGGAGCCTGCCGCAGGCATCGTATGCGTACGACACGGCGGCGCCGCCCGGCGCGATGCTTCGTCCGATCAGCCCGCCCGGCAGGTACTCGTAGCCCCGCTTCACGCCCCGGGGGTCCGTGACGGCGGTCACATGCCCCAGCGCGTCGTACTCCAGCGAGATCCGCGCGCCCAGCTCGTCCGTCATCGCAACGAGCTGGCCGGCCTCATCGTACTCGGCGGAGCGCATGTTGCCCGCCGGGTCCACCACGCCCGTCACCTGGCCGAAGCGATTGTGGGAGAAGCGCGTCACGTATCCTGCGCAATCCCGCGCCTGCACCATGCGGCCAAGCTTGTCATAGTCGAAATGCGCCCGGGCGCCGCTGGGGTACGTCACCTGCGTGCAGCGGTCGTCCGCATCGTATGCGTAACGGACGGACTCTCCGAGCGCGTTCGTCACGCTCTCCAACCGGCCCTGCCGGTCGTAGGCGTAGGAGGTGGAGGCGCCGAGCTGGTCGGTGACCTTGGCGAGCCGCCAGAAGCCGTCGTATTCGAAGGTGCAGACCCCGCCGGCCTTGTCGACTGCCTCGCGCAGCAGGCCGAGCGCGTCATAGGAGCGCTTGAGGGAGAGCCCGTCGTAGTCGATGAGCTCGACCATGTTGCCGCACGCGTCATACCGGTAGCGCCGCCTGTCTCCCAGCGCGTTGGTCACGCAGATGACGTTGCCGCGCGCATCGTATTCGTAGCGCGTCACGCCGCCCGCCCCATCCGTCTGGGCGACCACCCGGCCCAGCTCGTCGTGGTCGTAGCGCATGCTCACGCCGGAGTCGGCCTCGATGCGCGCGACGTTGCCGTGGGCGTCCCGCGTGAAGCGCACGGTGCTGCCGTCCGGCTGGACGAGCTCGGCGAGCCTTCCCATCGCGTCGTACGACAAGCCCACCTTCCTGCCCAGCGCGTCCTCGCGTTCCACGAGGCGGCCGTGCCCGTCGAAGCTGTTCCTCACGAACGGGCGGCCGTCGAGCTTGATCTCCAGAGGGCGCCCCGCCGCATCGCGCTTGAACGCGAGCCGCTGGCCCTCGGCGTTGACGACGGCCCTGAGCCATCCCCCGTCGTCATAGTCGAAGCGCGTCTCGTGCCCGCATCTGCTCGTGTGCGACGTCCGCAGGTTGCGAAGGTCGTACGCGAAGCGCTCCGTGCCGTCCTCGCGCTCGTGCGCGATCGTGCGGTAGAGCCCGTCGCTCTCGTAGGCGGTGTCGCGCCCCTCCTGGTCCGTGACCACGAGATGGTGCCCCGACTCGTCGAAGCGGTAGCGGATCTCGGCGCCGTTGGCGAAGGCCTGCCTCACCACGCGCCCCTGGTCGTCGTATTCGTTCCGGAGGGTGGTCGCTCCCAGCTCGTTCGTAAGGCTTACGATCCGGCCCGCTTCGTCGTAGCCGTACCTCCGGGTGTGGCCGAGCTCGTCCGTAAGGGCTACGAGCAGGCCCCGCTCATGCTCCAGCAGGACGGACCGTCCGGCTGTGTCGTCCACGCGCACGAGCAGGCCGCCCTCATGGTGGAAAGCGAGGCCCTCGCCCGAGCTGCTCTCGGCCGTGGCAAGCAGGCCGTCATCGCCGTATGAGAGCGCGAGCGCGCAGCCGTCCGCGTCCTCAACCCGCGTAAGGACGCCCCGGCCATCGAACAGGTAGCTGTTCGCACGCCGGTCGGTGTAGCGCCATCCGCCCTCCTCCCGGGCAGCCAGCGCCCCCTCGGCCGAAGCGCCCACGTACCCGCCGTCTTCGAGGAAGAACAGCGTCTCATGACCGTCGGCCGAGCGCAGGCTCACCATGCCCGGGTACTGGGTCTCGATGCGCATCCCCATGCCCTGCGTCCAGCCCGTGCCCAGCGCGGCATCGCCCTCGGCCTGCGAGTTGTAGAAGAGCGAGAACGACAGCGGAAACAGGCCGCCCATGTGCAGGAAGTCGCGCCGGTGGATGAAGTTGCCGGTGGAGAGGTTGACGGGGTCGCCTCCGAAGAGCGTGCTCTCGTTGGTGCCCATCAGCTCCTTGAGGAGGAACGCGCGGATCGACGGGGGCGCATCCCGGTTGTTCAGGAAAAGGGCCAGGCACGCCTGCCAGTATCTGCGGCGCATGTCGTCGCTGTTCCACGCGCCGTTCTCGACCCTGCTGAGGTCGTAGGTGCGCGTGGAGGCGTCATAGCCCACCTGCCCGAGAGCGTTCGTCGCCCCTTGCAGGCAGGCAGCCTCGCCTTGCGAATTCGCGTAGATGGAGCCGTCGCTCGCGTAGCGGGAGAGGATCTGGAGCTTCTCATCCAGCCGTGCCCGGGCCCCCTCGTAGATTTGGCTGAGCCTCATCACACGCTCGGAGGACGTGCCCCAGTTGTCCTGGGATCTCTGCCGCTCGTCCAAGCCGTCGATGAGCCTGCCGTACGCCGCGATCGCGGTCTCGAGCTCGTCGGAGTCGAGCGTCTCGCCCCTGAACGCCTCGAGCGCCGCCATGTCCTTGTCGAGGTCGCCCACGAGCGCGTCGAGGAAGACGAGCTGGCATTGGAGCGCGGGGAGCTTCACGCGGCCGAGGTAGTCGCGCGCGCTGTCGTAGGCGGCGCCCTTCGCCTGCGCGTCGGACATCACGACGTCGTACACGGCGGCGATCTGGGCTTGGCAGGCATCGATCTGCCGCTGCGCCTTGGTTTTGTCGGAGCTCAGGATGAACCGGAGCTTGTTAGGATCGACCCTCATGGCAGTCTCCGCAACGCCTACGGCCGGTAACATAGGTTTTTGATAGTGTAGCAGATGCGCGGAACGAGTCTCGCGGAGGGGATGTGCGGGCGGAATCCATCGTTCGAACGGCGTCCGTTCCGTCTCGGTCGATCATTCGGGACAGGTTTGCGCGCTATCCGGTCCCGTTTAATCGACCGAGACGGGCACGCATGAAGAAACCTCCCTTTTCCCATGTCCGCGAAAAGGGAGGCGGCTTTGCATCGCTGCAGGTTTTTGCGCTGCAGGTTATGCCAGCTTCTTCACCAGCCAGTTCTGCAGGCCGATGAGCTCGATGAGCTCGAGATCCTGGTTGGTCTCCTGCAGGTCGGCGTCCTCGTCGATGAGGTAGGCCTTCATGTCCTCATAGGCGACAAGATCGTCCTCGAAAGCCGGCATCATGCCCATCACCTGGGCGATGCCGTCCTCCGACACCTTCTTCTCGCTCTTGAGGTACTCGACGATATCGTCGCAGACCTTCACCTCGGGCGTGGCCTCGATCTTGACCTCGCCGCCCAGATCGAGGATCCGGTTCGCGAACTTCTCAACCCAGCCCATTTCCTCGTCGGCGTGCTCGGCGTACTTCTCCGCCAGCGCTGAGAGACCCTTGGATCCAAACACGAGACCCTGGATGCGGTGGCTGAAGCTCTGGCTCGAAAGCCCCGTCACAATTGCCTGGAGCGCCTGGATCTCGGCGTTCTTATCTGCCATGTGTTCCTCCTCAATACTGTCATTGACATGTTTGATGATAGAAATTAAGGTACAGCTGTCACGTACTTTGTTCAATGAGCATTTTAAGCCGGTATGTCACATATGTTGCATATGCTCTTGATATGTCATGTGTAACAGCAGGGAGAGACCGATGTCGAACACCAAGGACCTGCGATACGCGCGCACGGAAGCGGCAATCCGCGCGGCTTTTATACGCCTCGTATCGGACATGCCCGTGGGCAAGGTTTCCGCGAGCGCGGTGTGCAGGAGCGCGGGCATCAGCCGCAATGCCTTCTACCTGCATCACTCCGGCGTGTCGGAACTCTATGCTTCGCTGGTGGGCGAGCTCATCGAGGATGTGCGCACGGAATGCATCGCATCGTCGAGGCGCGTCGCGGAGACGGGCGCCGTTGACGCGGACTTCTCGCCCGCCGTGCTCGGCGCCCTGTGCAGGCATGAAGACCTGCTCCGCGCCCTGCTGCCCTCAGACGACGGATCGCTATCGTTGTGCCTGGCCGACGGGCTCGCCTCCGCCTATATTGAGGCGGCGCTGCTATTCGGCGAGCATGGCGGGAGCTTCGAGCATCGGCTCGGCTGCTCGTTTTCCGCATGGGCGCACGTCGGTCTGCTCAGGTGCTGGATTGCCACCGACGAGCGCCCCCTGTTGGAGATGCTGCCCTCGTTCCAGCAGCTGCAGGCGGGGGTGTCGGAGAACTCCACGCGGTTTTTGATGGGCGGTTCCTCCGGCACGCGCGCCAGTTCATAGAAGCGCATCGGCTCTTTGGAGCGAGTCGCACCAACATCATCTGAGGGCGCGCGCGATTTTGCGCGCTGCAATGGGGATGACATACAGATAAGACGCTATACTGATCTCAATAGACAGCAAGCTTCAAGGCGGTTATATGGTTGAGGAAAATTCGGTTCCGATTCCGTACAAGGCCCTCGCGAACGCGATGTCCGAAAACTACGAGAGCGTCTATGTCATCGACCCTCTTACGGGGTCGTACAACGTGTACTTTGCAAGCTCTTCGTACCAGGATCTCGACCTCGCGGCGAGCGGCCCTGACTTCTTTGCAGCGCTCGAACACGCGGTGGAGCGCGTCATCGCCCCCGATGATCAAGCCTCTGTGATGAGGATGCTCTCCAAGGAGGCGCTTCTCGCCGGCGTGCAGGAGGGCGGGGTCCACACGCTCGTATACCGGATCCAGCAGGATGGTCGGCCGGTGTACCACCAGATCCGCGCCGTCCTCGACGAGGCGGATGGCCGCCAGCACGTGCTCATAGGCGTCCGCAACGTTGACGAGTCGATGCGCCAGACACGTCGCCGGGAGGAGGAGCTCGACGCCGAGCGCCAGAAGTCGGCGAGCTATCGGGGCGCCCTGCTCGCAACCGCCGCCGCATACATGTACGCCAACCTCACGGCCGATCTGGTCATCGAGCATGCCCCCAACCGCCAGGGCAGGATGGAGCAGCTGCTGCAGGTGGTTCCTTCTCCCGAGGAGGAGCCGTCCTACAGCGCGTTTCAAACATGGGCGTGCGAGAACATCATTTGCGAGAACGAAGACGGCTATCGGCGCACGAGCAGCCGGGAGAACCTGCTTGCGTGCTTCGAGCGCGGTGCCGGGCGCGAATCGGTTTCGTTTTCCGTTGCCGTTGCCGACGAAGACCCCGTGCCCTGCCGCGCGGTGTTCCACCTGTACCGCGAGCGCGCATCCGGCGACGTGTGCTCCCTCTGCGTGGTCTACGACCTCACCGCGCAGCAGCGCGTCGAACAGGAGCTGGACGAGCTGCGGACGGCGCTGGACATGAGCCGCATCCACACCTCGTCGAGCCAGATGCAGCCGCATTTCCTCTACAATGCGCTCGGTTCGATACAGGAGATCATGCTCGACGATCCCACGACCGCCGCGGGCCTGCTCGAAGATTTCACGGTGCACCTGCGCGGCCTCATCAAGGCCATGGACGGCGACGAGCCGATTCCCTTCGATCGGGAGCTCGACGCCATCAGGGCGTACGTCCGTATCGAGGCCATGCGGCTGGGCGAACGGCTCGAGATGCGCTATGAGCTGGACGGAACGGACTTTTCCGTCGTGCCGCTGAGCATACAGCCCCTCGTTGAGAACGCGATCAGGCACGGCATCCATAAGCGCGGCAGGCAGGGCGGCACCGTGACGCTGCGCACTTGGCCTGAAGCGAGCGCGTGGGTCGTGCAGGTGGAAGACACCGGCGTCGGCTTCGATGTAGGCGCCTACGAACATGCCGTCGTGCACGGCGACACGGAGTCCACGGGGATAAAGAACATACGCTTCAGGCTCGAGAAGATCATGGGTGCGCACGTCGATGTGCGCACGGCTCCCCAAACGGGAACGGTGGTCACCGTGAGGATTCCCCGGGAAGGCGGTGCGCTATGAAGGCCATAGTGGTGGACGACGAACGGCTCATGCTGGCGAAATTCGTCCGTCTCGCTCAGGGAATCGAAGACCTCGAGGTGGTGGGCGCGTTCAAAGACACGCAGGACGCCCTTGGGTTCGCCTGCAACAGCTGCGTCGATGTTGCGTTTCTCGACGTAGAGATGCCCTGGATAGACGGTATCGAGCTGGCGGGCAGGCTCAGGGAGCTGCGCCCCGACATGCTCATCGTTCTCGTGACGGCCTACGAATCGTACATCCATGAGGCGAACCGCATCGGCGCCGACTACTACGTCATGAAGCCCTACAACGCGCAGGTGCTCCACGTCATGATGGAGAAGCTCAGGCTGCTCGCGGCCCGGCAGAGCCGAAACGTCCACATCCAGACGTTCGGGAGGTTCTTGGTGCGGAAGGGCGGCAAGCCCGTGCCGCTCACCGGCAAGGCCAAGGAGATCCTCGCGCTCGTGGTGACGCGGCGCGGCAAGGAGATCAGCAACGAGGCGATCTACTCGACCATCTGGGAGAACCGTCCCTGCGACAACACTTCCATGAGCGTGTACTACAACGCTCTCAAACGGCTCAAGGATGCGCTCGCCAGAGCCGGCCTCGACGGCCTGCTCGTTTCCACGCCGCACGGGCAGACGGTCGATACGTCCCTCTTCGACTGCGATTTCTACGACTGGAAGGACGGGGCGACGGATGCGGGGAGCCGGTTCGAGGGCGAGTTCCTTTCCGAGTATTCATGGGGCGAATACCTTATCGGTGAGCTCATCTCCGCCAAAGCGCAGATGGGTCGGCATTCGGCCTAACCGTTAGTTTCTCGTGAGTACGCTGAGATATTATGTGCAGCTGAAATAAGTGCGGCCTGCTGCATGCCGGGCTGGCGCTTCGGAATCAAATGAGGACAGGAGTCCGCAATGAAGAAATATGTTTCTGAGTTGATCGGCACGTGCGTCTTGGTTGTGATGGGGTGCGGCACCGCTATGCTCGTCGGAACCGAAGCAGGCGGCGGATATCTGCTGACGGCGCTGGCGTTCGGCCTTGCGATCGTCGCCATGGCGTACAGCATCGGCAACATCTCGGGGTGCCATGTGAACCCCGCAGTGTCGTGCGGCGCCTTCATCAGGGGCGACATCGATGCCAAGGATTTTTGCGGCTATGTCGTGGCGCAGGTGATCGGCGGTATTCTGGGCGCTCTGCTGCTGTCGGCGATCTTCGGCATGGGCGGCGTCACCGATCTGACCGGCGGCTTCGGATCGAACGGCCTGGTCGGTGTGGGCGATAACGTGCTGGCAGGATTCGTGGTCGAGGTCGTGCTCACCTTCATCTTCGTGCTCGTGGTGCTGGGAGCAACCTCGAAGAAGGGCGCCCACGGCTCCTTCGCGGGGCTGGTGATCGGCCTGTCCCTCACGCTCGTGCACATTCTGGGCATCGGTCTCACGGGCACCTCGGTCAACCCGGCTCGCAGCTTCGGTCCGGCCCTCATGGCCCTTATTTCGGGCAACGCCGCTCCCATGGGCAGCGTGTGGGTCTTCATCGTCGCGCCGCTCGTCGGTGCCGCTCTCGCCGCCTTCGTGTACAAGTGGCTCGAGAACGATGCGGAGCTGAGCAACTAGTTCATGCAAGCAGGCAGCACGTACGCTGCGGACACAAAAAAGCCTCGGGCGCGCGCCCGAGGCTTTTTTGATGCCTGCCCGACTGCTCTCCGCGTGACCGCCACGGGAGTTTACACGCCGATTCGCCGGAATGGCATAATTTTCCGCTTTTCTGCCGATTTTGGGGCTCGATTCTCCATCGGGCGGAAAGATGCCCTCCGTTTGCGCAGATCAGATGCCCCGTGGATGTGACCCCGTTTTTTCCGGCACTGTTTTTCGGCAGAAAAGCGGAAAATTATGCCATTCCGGCGATCTCACGTGGGGCATTCCCGCAGCCGTCGCACGAAGAGCCGGGTGAGCTGGGATCGCCTCAGCCCGTTCGGACATCCCGGCTGGCAAGCAGCCATGATGCGATCCCCAGGGCGGCGAGGGTGAATGCGGCTGCCGCCACGAAAAACGGTGCGGATTGATCGATCGTGAGCGCTTCGATGCCGTTGCTGTTCAGCCCCATGACGACGAGAGCGTAGGGGCAGGCCAGGCCGCTGTCGTATGCATACAGGTAGAATCCGACGAGCCCGCCCGCGACGGCAATCCCCACAGGTGCCGCGAAGTTGCGGATGAGCAGCGAGACGAGCAGCTGGCATGCTACCGCCGCGATCCCGCCCACCCATGCCAGCAGGAGCCACCGGGCAAACTCGGACTCGGGCATGCCGGGCAGGCCGATGAGCTTGCCCGAAGCGACGAAGAGCGCACCCGTTGCCGCAAGCGCAACTCCGAGCATGAGCCAACCGACGAAGAGCTTCGAAGCCAGCACGCGCAGCGCCCCTGCGGGAGAAGCCATGAGCTGGTTCCAGTTGGTGCCCTGGTGCTCGAGCCTCATGAGCCACGAGCACACCGCGCCGATGAGCGCATGCAGGAAGAACATCCCCTCGAAGAGCGTGTGCTGAGTCCACAGATCGCTCCAGCCGTTCTGCAGGATCTCCAGGTTGCCCTGATAGTTGAAGGTTCCGATGGCGGCGGCTATGAGCGGCAGCACGATGAAGACGATCCAAATGGGTGCTCGATGGAGCTTGATGAGCTCGGCGCGCAGGGCAGAGGTCCGCATGCTAGTGCTCCTTTCTTGAAAAGCTTGCGTAGGCGAAGGCGCATGCCGCGAGGCAGATCACGGCGACCAGCGCATAGTCGGTCAGCGGAGGTGCGATGTCATAGAACACAGGGGCGCTCGAACCGGCAGCCCAGTCGATGCGTAGCGTCGAGAGCAGCGTAAAGTAGCCGGAAGGAACCAAGCGCGCCAGCGCCGTGGGCAGAAAGCTCGAGAAGAGGCCGGCAAGCGAGAGCGCCAGGCCGGAGCCGATCGCAATGAACTGGTTCTCCCACCTCAGCGCGATGGCGCCGACGATCGACACCATGCAGAGGCTCGCTGCGAGCTGCGAGGCAAAGAGCGAGCCCCACGCGCTTGAACCGGGCATGTCGGGAAAGCCCATCACGCGCCCGATGACGATGGTGCCTGCCAGCTCAAGCGCGATTGCGAATCCCATGACCAGCACTGTGCAGACGAGCTTCGCGGCGAGCAGCGCTCCCGTGCGCTGCAGGCAGAGCAGCTGCTTCCAGGCGTCCGCTTCATGATCGACATCCGCCACGCGCGATGCCACGACAGCAGCCAGCAACGAGAGGAAGACGGAGTTCATGAGGGGAGCGGCGTAGAACATGGAGTTCCAGCCCGACGCGCTGCCCCGCCCGTCCTGGCGGGCGCTCACGCACATCCACGTGAGCACGGCGGCAATGAGGACGAGGGCGGTGAGCAGGACATGCTTGCGCCGCAGCTTGGCAAACTCGAGACGCAGGCTTCTCATAGCGACGCCCCCGTCCCGGTGAGCGCGAGGAAGATGTCTTCCAGGTCCTCGCGCCGTTCCTCCAAGCGCACGACCCCGATGCCCTCGCGTGCGAGGCCCAAGGTCATCTGCGCAACGGGCGTATCCTCAAGCGCCTGCACGTTGATCCAGCCGCGCTCATCGATGCGCGCGCCCAGCAGCTCTGCCGCCCGTGCGTTGTCGGTGGTGCGCAGCGCGAGCCAGCGCTTCGCCCGCGCATGCAGCTCTCTCATAGAACCCTGCCAGGCCATCCGGCCGTGGCTGATGATGCCCACGTGATCGCTCATCTGGTCGATTTCGGAAAGCAGGTGGCTCGAAACCAGCACGGTGCATCCGCGTTCTTCCGGCAGCGATCGTATAAGCTCGCGAATCTCCTGGATGCCGGCGGGGTCGAGCCCGTTGGTGGGTTCGTCGAGCAGCAGGAGCTCCGGGTTGCCCATGAGCGCTGCCGCCAAACCCAGACGCTGCTTCATGCCCAGCGAGAAGGCGCGGACCGGCTTGCTCCCGGTGCGCTCGAGGCGCACGGTCGCGAGCGCCTCGTCGATGTGCGCCCGCTCCAGCCCGCGCAGTCTGCGCACCACCTCGAGATTCTCCCGCGCGGTGAGGTGCGGATAACAGCTGGGGCTTTCGATGAGCGATCCGACGCGTGCATTGACCTGCACGCGGCTCTTCGTGCTCACCCGCTTTCCGAGGACCGTCGCCGATCCGGCGCTCGGATGCACGAGGCCGAGCAGCATCTTCATCGTCGTTGTCTTTCCGGCGCCGTTGGGTCCCAAAAACCCGTAGACCGACCCGCACGGCACCATGAGGTTCAGCGCGCTGACCACCTCGGTTTCCCCGTACGCTTTGGTCAGCCCATCCGTTGCAACGCAGCAATCCATCGTTTCTCCCTTCTCATGCGGCGTTTCGATTGACCATGATGGGCGGCCAAGCTTTCACGGACGTATCGCCAACCTTTCGCCAGCCTTACGTTTTCTCCCACGAGATTGCGCACGGCGGCACGCGCGGGGGATACTGGTGCCGAGAAGGGAGGCACCCGTGAGGGATATCCATGAAGCACATATCCTGGTCGTGGAAGACGATCCCGCGCTGAGCGGGGTCGTGTGCGAGCTCATCGAGCGCGAGGGATACCGCGCGGTTCGCAGCGCGGCCACGGTCGCCGACGCGCTTGCCTGCTTTGCCACCTGGCGGCCCGACTTGCTGCTGCTCGATGTCATGCTGCCCGATGGGAACGGCTTCGACCTGCTGCGGTCCGTGCGCCAGACAAGCCAGGTGCCGGCCATCATCCTCTCGGCGCGCGATGAGGACGAGGCGCGCCTGCGGGGCCTGGGCCTCGGCGCCGACGATTATGTCACCAAGCCGTTCCTGCCGCGCGAGCTGCTGCTGCGCATGTCCGCCGTGCTCAGGCGCACCTATGGCGCGGGAGATGCCCCGCGGACCGTTCGCCTTGGCGCAACGACGGTCGATCTTGGCTCCGGCGAGGTCGTGCGCGCTGACGGCAGCAGCGAGACGCTCACCTCCAAGGAATACGCCATTCTCGACCGCCTGGCTCGCAGCCGCGGCCGTATCGTCACCACCGACGAGCTTGCGCGCTCCGTGTGGGGAGATGGTTACGGCTATGGAAACGCGCTTATGGTGCATGTGAGGCGGCTGCGCGAGAAGGTCGAAGAGGATCCGTCGAATCCGAGATGGATCAACACGGCGCGCGGCCTCGGGTATCGGCTTGCGAAGGAGGAGGCATGAGCCGCCATGGGTTGGCCCGGGTGCGCGAGGCCCTGCGCATCCTGGGTTTCGCCGCGGTGTTCGCGGTAGCCGCATTCGTGACGAACGTGCTGGTCTTGGGCTTTTATATCCTGACGTTCGGCTCTCTGGATGATGGAGTGCCGAACGTGGCTCCAGCGGAGATCGAGCGCCTTTCCGAGGCGCTCGTGCTGGAGGAGGGCACATACCGGTTGCCCGATGAGGACATTGAGGCGCTTGCGGCGCTCGGCGCCTGGCTGATGCTCATCGATCCCGAGGGCAACGTTGCGTGGGGCGAAGCGGTGCCTGCGGATGTGCCCGATCATTATGAGCTGGGCGACGTCGCCTCGTTCACCCGGTGGTATCTGAACGACTATCCCGTGGTGACGCGGGTGCGCGACGATGGCATCCTCGTGCTGGGCTCTCCGCCGGGGTCTGCGTGGAAATACACGTACAGCACCGACATGAACTCGGTCGTGCTGTCCATAGGCTTGGCGATCGCGCTGCTCATATCCAACATGGTGGTGGCCATCGCCGTGGCTCGTGCCTACGCACGCAGGTCGTGGGCGGAGCGGGACCGCGCGCGCCGGGAGTGGATCGCCGCCGTGAGCCACGATGTGCGCACGCCGCTTGCGGTGGCGCTCGCCGAGGCGGATACGCTCGCTCATGACGAGGACCTCGCGTCCGATCAGCGCGCGCGGGCGCAGCGCGTGGAGGGCAAGGTGTCGGAGGTCGCGTCGCTCATCGCCGACCTCAATGTGGCGAACCGCCTGAGCTATGCCATGGAACCGGTGGATGCCCAGCCGGTAGCGCTCGCCCCTCTCATCCGCTCCGTTGCAGCCGAGGCGCTCAACGATGATGCGGACGGCACCCATCCCATCGAGCTCGAACTCGACGCCGAGGCAGAGGCATGCCGGGTGAACGGCGATGCTGCGCTGCTCAGGCGCATGCTCTCCAATCTGGTAGGCAACAGCGTGCGGCACAATGCACAGGGCTGCACGGTGAGGATCTCCCTCGCGCGGTTGCCGCGCCGTCTATTGAGAAGGGAGAGGTGCCTGCTTGCGGTGGAGGACGACGGCAGGGGCCTGGCGTCCGACATGCTTCAGACGCTGCGTCGCGCTCCGTCCGACGAGCTGCCCGAGCACGGCCTGGGCCTGGTCATCGTCCGCCGCATCGCCGCAGCATGCGGCGGCACGACGCGGTTCTCGGAGGCTGAAGGCGGCGGAACGCGATGCGAGGTCATCCTTCCCGTGGCGTGACGCCCTGCTCCGCCCAACGGACTCCT
>JAWRJQ010000088.1:0-2633 GCA_040307385.1 Atopobiaceae bacterium | reverse complement strand
GCGCCGATGAGCGCGCACGGCTGCTGCCGGAACGTTCGTCGCGATCTTCGAGTTCGATTCTATCGCGCGGCGCCTTTCGGCACCATGGGGATCGACGGCTCGGGAAACATGGACGAATCGGCCATCCGGTCATTCTCGTTGTGGAGGGCTTTTTGAAAGAAAACATAAAAAGTGGGCGGAGGCCTGTCAATTCGTTTGTACTTCGTTAGTGGGCGAAGGCGAAACTACTTCGGATATGTCATTTATTGGTTCAAGATATGTTGGAAGCCGATTGCCGTTTCGGTGGGAAGGGAGAGGAACCCGGCAAGGAAGGCGGGGTTGCCGCCAGTATGATGGAAGCCAGCATGCATCCATCATTATACGTAGCAATACACGCACGATCGAGTGCACCGATACCGAAGTGGGGAAAACGACTATGACACAGAGAAGAGGCTTCAAGAGAGCCCTTTCGTTCATCTGCGCCCTGTGCCTGATGTTCTCGATGCTGGGCAGCGGCCCGCTTGCAGCGATCGCCGAGGGGCTGGAAGGCGCGGAGGCAACTGCAGGCCAGATCCCGCTACAGGATGAAGCGAATCCTGCAGCCGAGGAAGCTCGGAGCGCCGGGTCTGAGGAAGCCGAGGGGGGAGCTACTGCAACCTCTTTGGATGACGATGCTGAGCCCGAGGGCACAGACGCTTCCGAAGCGGTTGAGGAGATGCAGGCCGATGAAGGCGTCGACACGGCTTCGGATTCGGACGAGGGATCCGATGGCGCCATTACCGAGGACGACGAAGCGCCTGTCGCGGTCACGGGGGCTCCTGTGCTCAGGGCGCCTGCCCTGCGAGCGGGAGCGCCGAAGGTCGTAGACGCGAAGATAACCAACTTCGAGATTCAGTCGCTGTCCTACTCGACGCTTACGTCGGTCTTTTATAACGACACGTTTTATCTTGCCATGGACTGGGACGCCAGCCACTTGGGACCCACCATTCACGAGGGAGACTATTTCGACATCACGCTGCCCGGCAACATGCGGTTCCCTGCGGGCACAACTGCGAGGGATTTCGATCTTAAAGATGGGGATGGGAATGTTATCGCGACTGCCCATGTCGATCCCGGCCCCCGCGATATCGGAGGAACGCTGCGCGTGACGTTCACGGATAACGTGGAGAGCAAATACGATGTCAAGGGTACGATCTACCTGGCGGCTAAATTCGAGAGATCTCTGATTACCACGGGGCAGAGCAACACCTTCTCCATCACGATCAATAGCGATGTTGCCGGAAGCTCCCAGACAACCGATATCGGCGTCATCGTTACCGGTCCCAAGGTATTGGTTGACGAGCATGTTGGCAAATGGGGCGAGGCTGTTGACGGCGATCCCAATGTGGCCGAGTGGGTGGTTCGGATCAATCACGCCAAGGCAACCCTCACTAATGCGGTCTTTTCGGATACGCTGGGCAGCTCGGGCGAATCCTATATACCGGGCAGCTTTCGGTTGCAGCGCGTTGAATTCGATCCTTATGGGAATGTTGTTACCGCGACAAATGTTCCAGATGACGAGTTAGCGAGCATGTTGTCGTTTTCTGCTGACGGATCGTCGTTTACGATCGATTTCGGAACTATCGAAGGACAACAGTATTATCTGAGGTACCGCTCAACGTATACCCCTACGACCACCCTGCGCAACGCAGCCACTATTAGCTCCAATGAGGTCAATAAGACTTTCAGAGGGCGGTACATTTCCGCAGATTCCGGTGGAACCGGCGGCGGGAGCCTTGCGAGCAGGATCAAGATCATCAAGGTCGACGAGGATGACGTGACCACCGTGCTGGCGGATGCCGTGTTCAAGGTCACCGCTCCGGATGGAAGCACCTTCACCTTGACGACCGGCCCGGATGGCACCGTCACCTCCGATATCCTGACGCAGGGATCATATCAGGTCGAGGAGATCCAGGCCCCGGGTGGATATGAGATCATTCCGGGGGAGAGCTCCTTCACCATGGAGGTGACTCCGGCCGGAGGAGCAATCAGAAGGGTGAAGAACCGGAAGGCCTCGACAATCGAGATATCGGTTAAGAAAGTTTGGGACGATGCCGATAACCAGGACGGCATCCGCCCGGCGAGCGTCACGGTGAGGCTGCTCGCCGACGGCGCCGACACCGGCCAGACCGCGGTGCTGAGCGAGGCCAACGGCTGGACCGCCTCGTTCTCCGACCTGGACGAGTACAAGGACGGCCGGAAGGTCGCCTACACCGTCGAGGAGCTCGAGGTCGAGGGCTACGCCACGACCGTCACCGGCGACGCCGCGACCGGCTACACCATAACCAACGTCCACGAGCCCGAGCTCGTGTCCGTCGAGGGCTCCAAGACCTGGGACGACGACGGCGACCGGGACGGCGCCCGCC
Organism: Atopobiaceae bacterium; assembly: GCA_040307385.1. Taxonomy (GTDB): domain Bacteria; phylum Actinomycetota; class Coriobacteriia; order Coriobacteriales; family Atopobiaceae; genus RUG721. The sequence goes on along the minus strand of JAWRJQ010000088.1, from coordinate 249 downwards.
CGGCGAGCATCTACATCCGCCTGCTCGCCGACGGCGCCGAGGTCGCCGGCCGGATCGCGACCGAGGCGAGCGGCTGGAGATGGAGCTTCGGGGACCTGCCCAAGTACAGGGACGGCCGCGAGATCTCCTACACCGTCGTCGAGGACGCCGTCCCCGGCTACACGCCGGAATACAGCGGCTTCGACGTCACCAACACCCACGCGCCCGGCAAGACGAGCGTCTCCGTCTCCAAGGCCTGGGACGATGCCG
>JAWRJQ010000087.1:0-35023 GCA_040307385.1 Atopobiaceae bacterium | reverse complement strand
ACGGTCATCGTCGGCGGCACCAAGCTCGCGCTCCATCAGGTGCCGTCCGGCGTCATGTACGAGGGAACCGTACCCATCATCGGCAACGGCTGCATCGTCGATCCCGAGATCCTGCTCAGCGAGGTCGATATGCTCATCGCGCAGGGTGTCAGCTGCGAGCGGCTCAAGATCAGCGGCAACGCGCACATCGTCATGCCCTATCACAAGGATCTCGACGGCGCGCATGAGAAGAAGCTCGGCCGCAACCTCATCGGCACCACCAAGCGCGGCGTGGGCCCCACCTATATGGACAAGATGAACCGTACGGGCCTGCGCATCCAGGACATGCTCGACGAGAAGATCTTCCGCGAGAAGCTCGACGCCGCCCTGGCATACACCAATCCCATCCTCGAGAAGGTCTACGAGATGCCCGCCTACACGGTGGACCAGATCTGCGAAACCTACCTGCCCATGGCGGAGCGCATCCGCCCGTTCATCTGCGAGAGCTCGCTGTTCTTGAACGAGCAGCTCGAGGCCGGCAAGAACATCCTCTTCGAGGGCGCGCAGGCCACGATGCTCGATATCGACCACGGCACCTATCCCTTCGTCACCAGCTCCAACTGCACCGCAGGCGGCGCTGTGACCGGCTCGGGCGTGGGGCCCGTGCATATCGAGCGCGTGCTCGGCATCGCCAAGGCCTACATGACCCGCGTGGGCTCGGGGCCGTTCCCCACCGAGCTCTTCGACGAGGTGGGCGACACGCTCGGCGAAGCGGGCCACGAATACGGCGTCACCACCGGGCGCAAGCGCCGCTGCGGATGGTACGACTCCGTCATCGTCAACTACGCGACCCGCGTGAACGGGCTCACCGACCTCGCCATCACGAAGCTCGACGTGCTCGGCGTGCTCGATTCCATAAAGGTGTGCGTGGCCTACGAATGCGAGGGCGTGCGCTACACCACCGTTCCCGAGCATCAGAGCGTGTTCTACCACGCGGTTCCCGTGTACGAGGAGCTTCCCGGCTGGAAGTGCGACATCTCCGACGTCCGCAACTTCTACCAGCTGCCGCGCGAGGCCAAGGACTACATCGACTTTCTCGAGCAGCTCGCCGGCGTACGCGTGTCCATCATCACGGTAGGTCCCGATCGCGACCAGACGATCAACCGTTATTGGAAGTAGGGCCTGTGGTCGACGAGGCGTTTTCGAGCTCACGCTGCGCCGTGGTCACCGACGCAGGCTGCGACATGGCGCCCGAGCTGCTCGAGCAGCTGGGGGTGCGCTGCTGTTCGGCCGATCCTTCCGCCGATGAGCTTGCCGGCATCTACCGGCAGCTGCTCGAGCAGGGCGCGAATGAGGTCGTCTCCGTGCACGGCGCGGCGGCGTTCAAGGCGGCCGACAAGGCATCGTGCATGGTCGAGGGCACCGTGGCCGCCGTCGATGCGCGGTTCATGTCGGCGGGGCTTGCCCTTTTGGTGGAGCGATCAGCTCATGCCGCAGCGCGCGGGCTCTCCGCAGCTCAGATCGCCAGCTTGGTGGATGAGCTGTCCGAGGCGATGGAGATGTACGTGGTGCTCGACTTCCGCGCACCGTTCCAACGCACCGGCTCGTTGGTCGATCGCCTCTCGTACCTGCGCCGACGTGCGCTCGCCGTGCGCTGCCTCATGCGCCACGACGCGCACGGCAGCACGTTGCTCGCCTCGTCCGTCGACCTCACCGACCTCACGGGCCGCGTTGCCCACGCCCTCGGGGCCCGCGCGCGCACAGAGGGCGCCCTCTGCTACACCAACGCGTGCAACAACGCCTTCGACCTCTATAAACTTGAGAAACCCTTCGATACAAACGAGTTCGTCTCGCATCGCCTCGCCACGTTCATGCCGGCGCCCGCGCTTGCAGGCTATGCCGGTCCGTCGGCGCTTGCCGTCGCCGCTGTTCCCGAGCGGGTGTTCGGCGGCCACGAGACGGCTCTTTTCGATGCCATACAGAACGACTAAGGAGACCGTATCATGACTTCTACCTCTGAGAAGACCGATATCCTGCTGCTGGGTTCGGGCGGGCGCGAGCATGCCCTGCTCGCCAAGATCAGCCAGTCGCCGCGCGCCGGCAAGCTCTACGTCGCCCCCGGCAACGGCGGCATGCTCGGTCTGGCCGAGCGGGCCGACGTGAGCCCCGACTCTCCCGTCGAAGTTGCCACATGGGCGCTCGCGCACGAGATCGGGCTCGTGGTCATCGGACCCGAGGCACCGCTCATGGAGGGCGTCGCCGATGCGTGCCGCTCGATGGGCATCTCGGTGTTCGGCCCCGATTTCGCGGCTGCCCGCATGGAGGGCTCCAAGAAGGCCGCCAAGCAGGTCATGGGCCGCGCCGGCGTTCCCACGGCGGCGTGGCGCTCATTCACCAACGAGAAGGAGTGCCTCGAGTACGTGGCGCGTCTCGACGGTCCCTGCGTGGTGAAGGCCGACGGCCTTGCTGCGGGCAAGGGCGTCATCGTTGCGGCCGATGCCGAAGAGGCGGCCGAGGGCGTGCGCGCGTGCTTCTCCGGAGCGTTCGGTGCCGCAGGCGACACCGTGCTCATAGAGGAGACGCTCACCGGCCCCGAATGCTCGCTGCTCGTGCTCACCGACGGCAAGACCGTGGTGCCGCTCGCCATAAGCCAAGATCACAAGCGCGCCTACGAGGGCGACCGGGGTCCCAACACGGGCGGTATGGGCGTGTACTCGCCGGTTCCCATGATCGAGCCCGAGGAGTTCGATCAGATGATCGACATCATGGAGCGCGTGGTGGAGCAGCTCGCCAAGGACGGCAGCCCGTTTTCCGGCTGCCTCTACGGAGGCTTCATGCTCACGCCCACCGGGCCCAAGGTGCTCGAATTCAACGCCCGATTCGGGGATCCCGAGGCGCAGGTCGTGCTGCCGCGCATGCATGCGGATCTCGTCGAGGTCATGCTCGCCTGCGACAACGGCACGCTTTCGGCCGACATGGTGTCGTGGAACGACGATTGGGCCGTGTCCGTGGTGCTTGCAAGCGCGGGCTATCCCGGCAGCTACGAGACGGGCAAGGCCATCACCGGCATCGCCGACGCCGAGGCGCTCGAGGGTGTCACGGTCTACCACGCCGGCACCGAGCTGCTCGGCGACGGCACGCTCGTGACCTCGGGCGGGCGCGTGCTGGCCGTGACCGGCGTCGCGCCCACGTTCGAGGAGGCGCGCGAGCGGGCCTACCAAGGGGCCGAGCTCATCCGGTTCGACGGCAAGTTCTACCGCACCGACATCGGCATGAAGGTCATTCTCGGCCGCGACAAGCTGTAGGGGGGCGAGCCATGTCCGAGAAAGATGAGCGGGGCATCCAGCCCCTGGGCACCGATGCCGTCATCGAGGCCGACGCCTACACGGCGCCGTCCCTCGACGACCTGCGCGATGCCGCCCAGAACATGCAGGACTCCATGCGGGCGTTCTCCTATGACGGCGGAGCGGGCGCTGTGGGCGCTCCCGTCGAGCGCGATCTGGTGCTCGGCGACGACGACCCGCGCGACGGCAGTCTCTCGGAGATCGCCACGGGCGAGGACAGGGTGTTCTCGGGGCTGATCTTCGATGTGAACCGCATTCACGTGAAGCTTCCCAACGGCCACGATGCGGCGCGCGACGTGGTTCGCCACCCCGGCGCCGTGGCCATCGTGGCCCTCACCGACGACGGGCGCATCTGCCTGGTGCGCCAGTTCCGCACGGCGCTCGGACGCGTGACCGTGGAGCTTCCCGCCGGCAAGCTCGATGCGGGCGAGGATCCCCTTGAGTGCGCGAAGCGCGAGCTCAACGAGGAGACGGGCATGGTTGCGGACCGCATGGCGTTTCTCGCCACCATCGCCACCACGCCGGGGTTCACCGACGAGCTCATCCACCTCTACATGGCTACGGGCCTGACCTTCGGACCCGCCCATCCCGATGGGGACGAGTTCCTCAACGTGGATCTCGTGCCGCTCGACGAGCTCATCGACGCGGTGCTCGACGGTCGCATCGAGGACTCCAAGACCGTGTGCGGGGCGCTCATCTGCGACGCCGTCGCTCACCGTCTCAAGCTGTAGCCGCAAACGCACGGCTCTTCCGGCAAAAAGCGCGGTGTCTGGCACCGGCATTTAAGGAAACCGAAAGGTTTGCAGGGGTGTTTCCGAAAGATTCGGGCCCTATCTTGTAGTCATGCAAGATAGGCTCGCTTCAAAGGAGGAACATCATGTGGACCAGAAAACAGCTCAAAGACAAGGCGAAGGCCTCGTTTCGGCTGAACTATTGGAAGGCGGTGCTCGTGGGCCTGTTGGCCCTCGCCCTGGTTGGCGGCGTCGGCTCGGCTGCTGGGGGGTTCCGGGACCACTGGGATTCCCCCGGCACATCTAGGGCCTCGACGTTCATCGTCGGCGATGATACGGCCGGCGAGGGCATCGGCAGCACCTTCGTGGTTGTCCGCGAAGGCGAGCGGTATGAGATAACCGCCGGCCCCGATACCACGTTCGAGGAGGTTCTAGAAGGGCTCGATATGGCAACCGGGACGACCTTTGCCGAGCACGGCCTGCACGATATGTTCCCCGGTCTAGCCATCTTCGGGCTCATCGTGGGGGCGTTCGGGCTCCTCGTCGTTGCCAACGCGGTGGTGCTCAGCGTATTCATCGTCAATCCGCTGAGCATGGGCGCGTCGCGCTTCTTCCTGCAGAACCTCAATCGGCCGGCTGAGGTCAAGGAGGTTGCCTACGGGTTCGACCACAACTACCGCGAGACGGTCAAGACCCTGTTCATGCGCGACATCTTCATCCTCCTCTGGAGCCTGCTCTTCATCGTCCCCGGCATCGTAAAGGCATACGAGTACCGTATGATCCCGTATCTGCTCGCCGATGATCCCACGATGACCAAGGATCGCGCCTTCGCCGAGAGCCGTCGTATGATGCATGGCAACAAGTGGAATGCCTTCGTGCTCGACCTCTCGTTCTTGGGCTGGAGCCTGCTCTCCATTCTGACACTCGGTCTTCTGGCCATCTTCTACGTGGGCCCCTACAAGTATGCGACCGACGCCGCCCTCTACGAGGAGCTGCGCTACGGAGCAGCGGCTCCCGGGCTGGCCGAGGGCTCCCCTGCCACATCCGGCGGCCAGGTCCCCGTGCCTCCCTTCGCCGCGCAGGACGGTTTTGCCACAGGCGAGCCCGAGGCGTAGTATCAGGTAGGTCAACCATCCGCGCCGACGCGGCGGCCCAGGCTGCCGCATCGGCCGCTCTCGGGAGGAGCAGGCATGGCGCATAGGGTTCTCATAGCCGATGACGAGAAGGAGATTCGCAGCGTGCTTGCGCTCTACATGGAGGATGCGGGCTACGAGGTCGTGGAGGCCGTCGATGGGCAGGAGGCCGTCGACGTGCTTCTCTCGCAGAGCGTCGACCTCTGCCTGCTCGACATCATGATGCCGGTTCTCGACGGCTACCAGGTGATCAAGCGCATCCGCGAGACGAGCGGCATCCCCGTTATCGTGATCTCGGCCAAGGGGCAGGATCCCGAGAAGATCCTCGGCCTCAACCTGGGTGCCGACGACTACATGGTGAAGCCGTTCAACCCGCTCGAGGCGGTGGCGCGCGTGAACTCGCTGCTGCGCCGCACGACAAGCGCCATGGTGCAGGACGGCTCCGCGCAAGACGCGCAGCTCCGCTGCCGCGACCTTGTACTCGACATCGATGCCTGCATGTTGACCTGTGGCGGCGCACCTGTAGAGCTCTCGCCCGTGGAGCTGCGCATCATGGCCCTGCTCATGGAGCACCCCGGCCGCGTGTTCACCAAGCAGCAGATCTACGAGTGCGGGTGGGGCGAGGAGTATGTTGCGGCCGAGAACAGCGTGATGGTATGCATCAGCAAGCTCCGCTCCAAGCTCGCCGACGATCCGCAGGCCTACATCAGGACCATCCGCGGCATCGGCTACCGGCTCGAGAGGTGATGCCCATGGCGAAACGCGACGACACGGCGTGCACGCAGGACCCTGCCGACCTCTCGACGAAAAGGGGCGCCAGCGAGCTCGTCTCCTACCTGGTCGTGCGGTTCATCCTGGTTCTGCTCGCCGTGATCGTCGTCGAGCAGATCGTGGTGATAGGGGACGGCCTGCTCCTTCCTCCGCTGCAGGCGCTGGTGAGCGGCCGGGAACACGATGCGGCGGGAGGCACCTCGCTCTTCTCGGTCTTCGCCGGGCTTACGGGGGTTCTTTGGGATGCCCTGTTCGGCGGTGCGGACGGGAAGACGCTCGGAGCCGTGCAGGGCTCGCTCATCACGGTGCTCGTGCTCGCGCTGTTGTTGCTGCTGGTGCTCCCGCCGTTTCTGGGGGCGCTGGGCTTCTCGCGCATCGTGGTGCGCAGGGTGCGTGCCCTGCAGGAGCAACGCGAGCTCGAGCTGGCGCAGATCGACCAGCGGCGCAGCCGCTTCATCACCGACATCGCGCACGACCTGCGCACGCCGCTCATGGCCATCTCGGGCATGGCGCACGCCATCTCCGACGGCGTGGTGCGCGACGACGAGACGCGCGGCGAATACATGCAGGCCATCTGCGAGAAGGCCGACAAGATGAGCGAGCTCGTCTCGTCGGTGTTCGATTACACCAAGCTGGGAGGCGGCGCGTTTGCGCTGGACCGCGAGAACGTCGATCTGCCCCAGCTGCTGCTGCGCGAGGCGGCGACGGCTTTCCCGGATGCGGAGGAGGCGGGGATGACGTTCTCGGTGCAGGTGCCCGAGGACCGCTGCATCGTGCGCGCCGACCCCGTGCAGCTTGCGCGCGTGGTGACGAACCTGCTGGTCAACGCCATGCGGCACAATGATCCGGGCGCCGAGATCGCCCTGCTGCTCGTGCGCCGGGCGGGCATCGCCTACGTGGTGGTGGCCGACTCGGGCGCCCCGATCGCCGACGACCCCGAGGCGTTGTTCCAGCCGTTCAGCCGCGGCGATGCGGCGCGCTCCCCAGCGGGCGGCAGCGGGCTGGGGCTCTCCATCTGCAAGCGCATCGCCGACATGCACGGCTACAGCCTCATGCTCGTGCAGCCGTACGGACGGTTTGTTAAGGCATTCGTTCTTGCGTGCGCCGTGCTGTGATCGTGCGCGCCGGTGTGCGAGAATAGACCGGATTCGCATCGGCAAGGAAAGGCGCGGCGCACATGGGCTCCAAGAAATCCGGCATCCTCAGGAAGTTCCTGTCCTACTATCGCCCGCAGGTGCACCTCTTCGCAATGGACACCATTGCGGCCATCGTGGTTGCGGCGGTTGACCTTGCATTTCCGCAGATCCTGCGCACGCTTACGGGCGGGCTCTTCACGCAGGGCGAGAGCGCCATCAAGAGCGCCCTCGTCTATCTGGGCATTGGGCTTACGGCCATGTATGCGCTGCGGTTTGTATGCCGCTGGTTCGTCACCGGCTGGGGCCACATCATGGGCGCGCGCATGGAGTCCAAGATGCGCCAAGATCTCTTCGACGCCTACGAGCGGTTCAGCTTCTCGTACTTCGACCGCCACAACACCGGTGACCTTATGAGCCGCGTCACCAACGACCTCTTCGACATCGCCGAGGCCGCCCACCACGGGCCCGAGTGGATCGTGATCTGCTCCATCGAGATCATCGGCGCATTCGTCATCATGGCGACGATCAGTTGGAAGCTCTCGTTGGCGTTGGCGCTCGTCACGGCCGTGCTCCTGGCATACGGCCTGTGGGCGAACAGGCAGATGGAGGAATCGTTCCGCGACAACCGCCGCAAGATCAGTGCCGTGAACTCGCAGCTCGAGGACTCGCTGGCCGGCGCGCGCGTGGTCAAGAGCTTCGCGAACGAAGACGAGGAGAGCCGCAAGTTTGCGCGCTCCAACGAGGCCTATTTGGCGAGCAAGTCGCGCAACTACATGCTGATGGGCCGCTTCTACGCGAGCCTCGGCGGATTTACCGGCGTGCTCTACGTGGTGATCGTGGTGTTTGGCGGCTGGCTCATCGCCGACGGGCAGCTCGAGCCCGCAGACCTGGCCACCTACGCGCTGTACGTGCAGATGTTTCTCTCGCCCATCATGACCATCCTCGACTTCACCGAGATGTTCCAGAAGGCAAAGGCGGGCTTCGAGCGGTTCTTCGAAGTGCTTCAGACGCGACCTGATGTGGAGGACAAGCCCGGTGCGCCGGATATCCGCGTGGGAAGGGGCCACGTGGTCTTCTCGGATGTGCACTTCTCCTACGATGACGATGCGGATGTGATTTCCGGCCTCACGCTCGATATCGAACCGGGCACCAAGGTTGCGCTCGTGGGGCCGTCGGGCGGAGGCAAGTCCACCACCTGCGCGCTGCTGCCGCGCTTCTACGATGTGGCCGGCGGCTCGATCACCATCGACGGCCAGGATGTGCGCGATGTGACGCAACGGTCGCTGCGCCGGGCGATCGGCGTGGTGCAGCAGGACGTATACCTGTTCGACGGCACGATCGGCGAGAATATCGCATACGGGCGCACCGACGCCACCTTCGACGAGATCCGCGCGGCGGCCGAGGCCGCCAATATCGCCGACTTCATCGAATCGTTGCCGCAGGGCTACGACACCGAGGTGGGAGAGCGCGGCGCACGCCTGTCCGGCGGGCAGAAGCAGCGCATCGCCATTGCGCGCGTGTTCCTCAAGAACCCGCCCATCCTCATCTTCGACGAGGCGACGAGCGCACTCGACAACGAGAGCGAGCAGGCGGTGCAGGACGCGCTGGCCGAGCTCGCGCAGAAGCGCACCACGCTCGTGATCGCGCATAGGCTCTCCACCATCAAGGATGCGGACGTGATCGTGGCCATCGAGGATGGGCGCGCCGTGGAATGCGGCACGCACGCCGAGCTTCTTGCCCTCGACGGCATCTACGCGCGCTACTACCGCATGCAGTTCGGCGACTAGGCGCTCCCCGAGGCCCGCCTGCCCCGCCCCCGCCCCCGGCCCCGCCCCGGTCCGATCCTCAGTCCCGCCCCCGGCCCCGGCCCCGCCTCCGGCCTCGCCCCCAAACCACACATTAGTTTTCTCTACAGGAGAAAAAGAGAGCAAATGCCCAGATAGCGTTTGAAAAAACATTCTGAGAGAAAACTAATGCGTAGTTTTCGGAGGGCGTTGAACGTGCAAGTCGAAGGCCCTTGCCGCATAACCGTCAGGGCGAGAAAACCATCACGTGCCTGACCTGCGCGTTTCTGTTTCGTGCCGCACAAGCTCGAGACTTATGCGGCAAAAAGCGGTCGGCAAGGCGAACCCAGCCGGGTCCTAGTTCTTAAAAGAGTGGATCGGCGCGGGGATGCGTCCCGCGCGCGAGACGAACGCCTCGCAGGAAAACGCGCTCACGGGCATGATGGGCGCATGCCCGAGCAGCCCGCCGAACTCCACCGCGTCGCCCACGTCTTTCCCGATGACGGGGATCACGCGTACGGCGGTGGTCTTCTGGTTGATCATGCCGATGGCCATCTCGTCGGCGATGATGCCCGCGATGGACGCCGCGCTCGTGCTGCCGGGAATGGCGATCATGTCGAGTCCGACAGAGCATACGCAGGTCATGGCCTCAAGCTTTTCAAGCGTGAGCGCGCCCGCCTCAACCGCGTCGATCATGCCCTGGTCCTCGCTCACGGGGATGAAGGCGCCCGAGAGCCCGCCCACATAGGAGCTGGCCATGATGCCGCCCTTTTTGACCTGGTCGTTGAGAAGCGCAAGCGCAGCTGTGGTGCCGGGCGCGCCGGGGCGCTCAAGCCCGATCTCGCACAGGATGTCGGCGACGGAGTCCCCGATGGCGGGAGTGGGCGCGAGCGAGAGGTCCACCACGCCGAAGGGCACGTCCAGCCGCCGCGAAGCCTCGCGCGCCACGAGCTGGCCCACGCGCGTCACCTTGAACGAGGTCTTCTTGATGGTTTCGCACAGCACCTCGAAGCTCGCGCCGCGCACGGACTCGAGCGCGTGCTTCACCACGCCGGGACCCGAAACGCCCACGTTGATGATGCAGTCGCCCTCGGTGACGCCGTGGAATGCGCCCGCCATGAACGGGTTGTCGTCGGGCGCGTTGCAAAACACGACCAGTTTGGCGCAGCCGATGGAATCGCGGTCTGCGGTGGCGCGTGCGGTGTCGAGGACGATCTCGCCCATCAGACGCACCGCGTCCATGTCGATGCCCACGCGCGTGGACCCCAGATTGACGGACGAGCACACGAGCTCCGTGCTCGCCAGCGCCTGCGGAATAGACCGGATGAGCAGCTCATCGGCGGAGCTCATGGCCTTGGTCACCAGCGCGGAGTACCCGCCGATGAAGTTGACGCCCACCTCGCCTGCCGCGCGGTTGAGCGCCTCGGCCAGCTCCACGAAATCCTCGGGGCACCTGCAGGCCGACCCGCCCACCAAGGCGATGGGCGTCACCGAGATGCGCTTGTTGATGACGGGAATGCCGTACTCCCGCGCGATGGACTCGCCCGTGCCCACGAGGTTGCGGGCGCGCCGGCAGATCTTGTCGTAGATGTTGGCTTTGAGCTGCTCGAGGTCGGGCGTGATGCAGTCGAGCAGGCTGATGCCCATGGTGATGGTGCGGACGTCGAGGTTCTCCTCCTCGATCATCTGGTTGGTCTCGATGACCTCCGCGATGTTGATCATGGCCGCCTCCGCCCTAGATGCGGTGCATGGAGTCGAAGATCTCCTCGCGCTGGCACTTCACCACAACGCCGAGATCCTGGCCGCATGCCTCGAGCTCGGCGGCCACCACGTCGAAGGGCGCCGTTGCGCCCGCCATATCGACGATCATCATCATATTGAAGAACCCCGAGACGATGGTCTGCGAGATATCGAGGATGTTGATGTTGTGCTCGGCCATATACGTGCAGAGACGCGCGATGATGCCCACCGTGTCCCTGCCCACGACCGTGACGATGACGCGTTTCATGCGCCGCTCCAATCAAGCTATGATGAACAACCGCCTGATCCTATGGTAGCGCATGGCGTTTGGGTGCAGGCAGGGCGGACCTGCCGCGCGTAATACGATGGAGACAACCGCAGCGGCGCGCACCGCCTACAGCACGGACACCTGCTTGGCAGCGCACTCCGCGAGGAAGTCCGACGAGAGCCCGTCGTCGGAGACGACCATATCGATGTGCTGGAGCGTGCAGATGGGAAACGTCGAGTGGCGTTCTTCCTTGTCGGAGTCCATGAGCACGATGCGTTCCTCCGACTGGTTGATCAGCGCTCGCTTGAACACGGCCTGGTCGTCGAGGCCGCACGAGAAGCCCCTGCCGCGCTCGTAGGCCGTGACCCCGAGGAACAGCTGGTCGAAGGAAAGCGCGTTCACGGCCTCGATGGCAGTCCCGCCCGAGGTGCACATGGAGTCGCGGTTGACCTGGCCTCCCACGAGCATGACCTTGACGTTCTCGCAGCGCACGAGCTCGGTTACCACGGTGATCGAGTTCGTGAACACGAACAGGGGGATGTCGGGCATCACAGCCGCGAGCGCGGTCGTGGTGCTGCCCGAATCGATGAAAACGGCGGTTCCCGGGCGGACCAGCTGGGCGGCCTTCAAGGCGATGCCGTGCTTGGCGGGAGCCTTCCGCGCCATGCGACGCGAGAAGAGATCGTCGGTTCCCACGGCGAAGCTGATGGACTTGGCTCCGCCATGCACGCGCACGATGCGGCGCGCGCTGTCGAGCGCCTTGAGGTCGGTGCGCAAGGTCATCTCGCTCACGTCGGGAAACACCCGCTTGAGGTGGGCGAAGCTGATGCTGCCCTCGGCGTTTACCAACTCGACGATCTTGTCACGACGCTCGTCCATCACCATGGCCGGAATCTCCTTGCTACGCGCACGGGCGGGCGGCGCGTCCGTGCATCAGAAGTTGGCGAGCAGGTAGCGCTCGGCCTCGAGGGACCACAGGCCGCCCTGTGCATCCACGATATCGGCCAAACCAGCATAGCGCGCATCGTCCGACGCGTGGTCGCGCAATTCGCTCAGAGCCACGAGCGGCATCTCGATATGCGTGTAGATGAGCTTCTTCCCGCCGGGAATCTTGGGCAGGTTGCAGGTGGCCTGCGCTGCAGCGTCGAGGCCACCGATGTGGGTGACCATGACCGCCGGGTCGATGCGCCCGCTCGCCGTGAGCTCGAGCGACTCGATCATGTCGTCGGTGTTGCCGCCCGTGGTGCCCATGACGTGCGCGGAGTTGTAGTGCACGTCGTAGAAGTTGATGGGCGCGCTGAACTGCGTGTCGGTGGGGCCGGCAAAAAAGTTGAGGCAGCCGTCGCGGCCGAGGATGGCGCTGGATTGCGTGATGACCGCAGCCACGGGGGCATAGCACAGCACGTCGTCGTAGCCCGCGCCGTCGGTGAGGCCCCGGAGCAGCCCGACGGGGTCGTCCACGGTGCCGGTGTTGATGAAGTGCAGTTCGACGCCCGTCTCGGCATGCGTCTGCTCGGGCGGGAAGAGCGCTGCGGCGCGATCGAGGCGCTCCTGGTCGATGTCGGTCACCACAACGCGCCCGGGCCTGCGGTCGCAGTGCAGCGCATAGGTGAGCGCACCCAAGCCCATGGGGCCTGCACCCGCCATGATGGCCAGGTTGCCGCCCTCGCGAATGCCCATCTCGTGCGTGTAGACGCCCATCTGGGTATGGTACGCGGCATGGAACGCGCCGATGGAGCAGCTCATAGGCTCGGCGAGAGACGCCTCGTAGTAGGCATCGCCATCGTAGACGAGGAAGCAGCCGGTTTCGAAAACCTCCCTGGGGAGGATGCAATAGGTGGTGTCTCCGCCGCAGAACTCGTAGGAGTAGCCGGGGGAGGCCATGGAGCCCTTGTAATTGAGGGCGGGCTGGATGGTGAATTTCTGGCCGGGCTTGTAGAGGTCCTTGTATTGTGCGCCCACCTCCACGATGTCGCCCGCGAACTCGTGACCGGTGATGACGGGGTGGTCCGCCACATCGGCAGGCACGCGCTTGTGGTCGGCGCCGAGAACCGCCATCTTGTACGTTGACATGCAGATCGAATCGGTTACCACGCGTACGAGCATCTCGTCGTCTTTGATCTGCGGAAGCTCGAACTCGTCTACGCGCAGATCCATCGCACCGTGCATCCTGACCGCCCTAGCCCTCATGAGCCCACCTCCGAAGCTTTCGTTTCAATACTGCCTAATTGTTATTCTAATAAATGCGACCGTACAGTCAACTCAAAATTCATGTACAGAAAAACCCAAAATATCTGCACAAAATACTTGCAATGCAGTAAAACGCTCGTATAATCAAAGGCAACGTGAGTTGTTGTTTCAAAAGTACAGGCGGGAAACCAGCTTTAGAAACGACAGCCACTCCGTTCATTGCCAGCACCGCTCGGAGAGGAGACGATATGGCATCCGTTCGCGAATCGGTTTCACGGTTCGGCAAATTCCTCAGCTCGATGGTCATGCCTAACATCGGCGCGTTCATCGCCTGGGGCTTTCTAACCGCCCTGTTCATCGAGACCGGCTGGGCGCCCAATGCGGCCTTCAGCCAGATCGTCGGCCCCATGCTCAGCTATCTCATCCCCATCCTCATCGCGGGGCAGGGCGGCGAGATCGTGGGCGGCAAGCGCGGCCGCGTCATCGCGTCCATCGCCATCGTGGGCGCCATCGTGGGCTCCGAGTACACCATGCTCATGGGCGCCATGCTCGTGGGCCCGCTCGCGGGATGGATCATCAAGAAGTGGGATGCCTGGTCAAAGACGTGGATTCCCGCCGGCTTCGAGATGCTCATCGACAACTTCTCGCTCGGCATCATCGGCCTGCTGCTCACGCTCTTCAGCTACATCGCCGTGGGTCCGTTCATGGGGGCCATCCTCACGGTCCTCACCGCCGGCGTGCAGGTGCTCACCGACCTCGCCCTCGTGCCGCTGCTGGCCGTCTTCATCGAGCCCGCCAAGGTGCTCTTCCTCAACAACGCCATCAACCACGGCATCTTCACGCCCATCGGCACCACGCAGGTTGCCGAGGCGGGCAAATCCATCATGTTCATGCTCGAGGCCAACCCCGGTCCCGGCCTGGGCGTCCTGCTCGCCTACATGTTCTTCTCCAAAGATAAGACCACGCGCCAGTCGGCCCCCGGCGCAACCATCATCCACTTCGTCGGCGGCATCCACGAGATCTACTTCCCCTACGTGCTCATGAACCCGCTGGTCATCATCGCGCCCATCGTGGGCAACATCGTGGCCATCTTCTGGTTCTCGCTCACAGGCTGCGGCCTGGTGTCGCCCGCGTCCCCGGGCTCCATCATCGCGTTCATGTCCATGGCCGCGCCCGGCACCCAGATCATGACCCTCATCGGCGTCGTCCTCGCGGCTGCGGTCTCGCTTCTCATCGCCGCTCCCATCGTGCGCCGCGCCGACGTCAAGGACCTCTCCACCGCTCAGGCCGAGGTCTCCGGCATGAAGGCCGCTGCCGCCGGCACCGCTGCCGCCGGCACCGTGGCCTCCCGCCCCGTTATCTCGGGCTTCGGCGACAAGATCATCTTCGCTTGCGACGCCGGCATGGGTTCCTCCGCCATGGGAGCCACCCGCTTCCGCAACCGCATCAAGCTCGACCGCCCCGACTGCATCGTCGAGCACTCGTCGGTGGACGAGGTGCCCGCCGACGCCAACATCGTGGTCGTCCAGCGCAACCTCGCGCCCCGCGCGCAGGCCTGCGCCCCCAATGCGCAGCTCGTCATCATCGACAACTTCCTCGCCGACCCCGCGCTCGACGGTCTGTTCAACGACCTCGTGAGCGTTGCCCGCGAGTCCGGCGTGGGCGAGGTCGCCGCCGAGGGCGTCCCCGAGCAGGCCGCCGAGCACCACGAGCCCGCCATCGCCATCGACCGCAGCGGCATCAAGCTGGGCTGCCCCTCCGTCACCAAGGACGAGGCCATCCAGGCGTCCGGCGAGCTTTTGATGGCGCATGGCGCTGTCGACGAGGCGTACATCGAGGCCATGCACGAGCGCGAGCGCGTTCAGAGCGTGTACATGGGCATGGGCGTCGCCATCCCGCACGGCACCAACGAGGTCAAGGATTCCGTCAAGAAAACCTGCGTCACGCTGCACCAGTATCCCGATGGTGTGGACTGGGGCGACGAGAAGGCCTATCTGGTCTTCGGTATCGCCGGAGCAGGCGGAGAGCACCTGCAGGTTCTTGCCAACGTGGCCAAGGCTCTCGAAGACGAGGATATCGTCGAGCAGATGCGCACCACCACCGACGTCGATTGGCTCCTGAGCGTGCTGTCGTAAGCGCGTCCGCACCCGCTGCGCCAACGCCCCGTCCCGCTTCATGCGGAGCGGGGCGTTTCCCTGCGGCTTGCCTCGAGGGGCCGGCGTGTACCGAAAATGTCTCTAATGCTGCACGGTTCGGGCCCCGAGCCGCCCATGCGTGTGTTTCTATGCAACTTGCACGGCATGTAAGCCGGTTTTATGCAAGCTGCCAGAGCGATACCCGCTTCGCAGCCGGAACCGTGCAGCATTAGAGACATTTTGTGCTCGGGGGAGGGCTTTGCGCGGCGCGCGCGGCACGCATCGGAGCGCGAATCACGCGGTGGGGCTATACTGATGCTGTTCTCAACACGGAGGAGGAGCGATGGCAGACGAGCCGCTGGTAGGCATCATCCTGGGTTCCAAGTCTGATGTACCTGCGATGGAGGCATGCGTCGAGCAGCTCAAAGCGTTCGACGTGCCGTACGAACTGGTCGTTGCCTCGGCGCATCGCGCGCCGGCCAAGGTGCATGCGTGGGCGTCCACCGCAGCGGATCGCGGCATCAAGGTGATCATCGCGGCGGCGGGCAAGGCGGCCCACCTCGGCGGCGTCGTCGCCGCCTACACGCCGTTGCCCGTTGTGGGCGTGCCCATGAAGACCTCGGATCTCGGCGGCATGGACTCCCTGCTCTCGATGGTGCAGATGCCCTCCGGCGTACCCGTGGCATGCGTCGCCATCGGAGGCGCCAAGAACGCCGCCATCTACGCCACGCAGATCCTAGGCGCCACCCTGCCCGAATACCGCGACAAGATCTCAGCGATGAAAGAAGCGATGAATAACGCCTAGCGCGACGCACGCAGGTCGAAAGGAAGCGTATGACCCGCCACTTCAATGATGTTCCCTTTGTGGAAGACGGAGACGACGGCATCGATGCCGTCGACGTTCCCTCCACCCCGTCGGTGCGCACGTCGGCGGCCGACGAACACGGCTCCCCACGGGCGACGCGTCCGGTGGGCGGATCGTTCTCGCACCAAGACACCACCGGGTTCGTTCCGGTGGTGGGCGAGCCCGATGCCCGGAGCAGCAAGGAGAAGTACCAGCGCCGTACTAGACGGGGTGCGCATTTCAGCGAGACCGACCCCTACGACATCCACGGGTTCCGCTCCAAAGGCAAGGGGAGAAGGGCCGTGCGCACCGTCTCCACGGTGCTCTTCGTGGTGGGCATCATCCTCCTGCTCGCTGCGGGCGGGCTTTGGCTCAAGGCCCAGTGGGCCTACCACCAGCAGGACGTGGAGGTTCAGAGAAAGCAGTCCTTCGTCACCGTCTCGGACGACCCCCACACCGCCCCGCGCGTGAACTGGGGCAAGCTCCGCGCCGACAACAGCGACATCGTGGGCTGGATCCAGATTCCCGGCACGCCCGTCAACTTCCCCGTCTACCAGGGAGAGGACAACGACACGTACCTCCACACGAGCTCCGAGGGCGAATACGCGCTCGGCGGCGAGGTCTTCCTCGACTTTGAGAACACCGCGCCGGGCATGGCGGACAGCCAGAGCATCATCTACGGCCACCACCTGCGCAACGGCGCCATGTTCAAAGCCGTCGCCGACATGGACAACCAGGCGTTTTTCAGCAGCATCGAGACGGTGTGGTATGTCACCGAAGGCGCCGACTACGAGCTGGTGCCGCTCATGTGCTACTACGCCGACCCCTACGACACCGAGGTGCGCCGCTTCAACTTCGAGAGCGACGATGAGTTCCGCGCCTACCTCGGCGCCCTTCTCGACAGGGCGGTCACGAGCCGCGAAGATGCCGAGCAGATCATCGGCGGCTGCGACCATGTGTTCACGCTGGTCACCTGCAATTATCTCGATGAGATGGACGGCGACGGCCGCACCGTCGTCATCTGCGTTCCCAGGAGCGAACTGCCCGCATCGGAGTAAGGGATGGGAGAAGCGATGTCCCCAGACAGCACGTCCCGGCATGTCACCTACGAGGATGCGGGCGTCGATACCGCCGAGGGCGCTCGCGCGGTGAACGCCATCAAGGAAGCGGTTGCGAGCACCGCCCGCCCCGAGGTCATCGGCGGCCTCGGCGGGTTCGGCTCGTGCTTCTCGGCAGCGGCGCTCAAAAGCATGGAGGACCCGGTGCTGGTTTCGGGCACCGACGGCGTGGGTACCAAGCTCGCCATCGCGCAGCTGCTCGGACGCAACGGCACCGTGGGCCAGGACCTCGTGGCCATGTGCGTCGACGACGTGGTGGTCGTGGGTGCCGAGCCCCTGTTCTTCCTCGACTACATCGCCATCGGCAAGCTCGATGCCGAGACGGTCGCCGCCATTGTGGAGGGCATCGCCGAGGGCTGCCGCATGAGCGGCTGCGCGCTCGTGGGCGGGGAGATGGCCGAGCACCCCGGCGTCATGAAGGCCGACGACTACGACCTCGCCGGCTTTGTGGTGGGCGCGGTCGATCGCCCCAAGATGCTCGGGCCCGAGCTCGTGCGCGCAGGCGACGTCATCCTGGGCCTGCCGTCGAGCGGCATCCACAGCAACGGTTACTCGCTCGTGCGCAAGGTCGCCATCGAGGGCAAGACGGTCGATGAGCTCAACGAGCCGCAGGAGGCGCTCGGCGGCGAGAGCCTTGCCGATGCCGTGCTGCGTCCCACCACCATCTACGCGGGCGGGCTCGTCGCGGCGCTCGCAGCGGGCGCCCCCATCCATGCCATGGCCCACATCACCGGCGGGGGCATCACCGAGAACCTCGACCGCGCCCTGCCCGCAACCGTGGACGCGCTGGTCGATCGCGGAACGTGGGACATGCCGCCCGTGATCGAGTACATGGTGCGCGCCGCCGGCCTCACCGAGGATGAGGCGTACCGCACGTTCAACATGGGCGTGGGCATGGCCGTCATCTGCGCCGCCGACGACGTGGACGACGTGGCCGAGGCCCTCGAGGCCCAGGGCTTCTCGCCCTTCGTGATGGGCGCATGCGTGCCCGGAACCGGCAAGGTGGTGTATCGATGATCAAGCTCGGCGTTCTCATCAGCGGCAGCGGAACCAACCTGCAGGCCATCATCGACCGCATCGCCGGCGGAGCGCTCGATGCCAGCATCGAGCTCGTGGTGTCGTCGCGACCCAACGCATACGGGCTGGTGCGGGCTCAGGCCGCGGGCATCCAAACCCTTACCATGGACAAGAGCTTCTATGATGAGGAGCATACGGCCGACAGGGTGATCGCGGCGGAGATGCGCTCACGCGGCGTGGACTACGTGCTCATGGCGGGCTACATGCGCATGGTGCACGAACCCATGCTGGAGGCGTTTCCCAACCGCATCGTCAACATCCACCCCGCGTTGCTCCCCAGCTTCAAGGGCGCTCACGGCATTCAGGACGCCTACGACTACGGCGTCAAAGTCACGGGCGTGACCGTGCACTTTGCCAACAGCAGCTACGACTGCGGCCCCATCATCGCGCAGCGCGCGCTCCCGGTGGAGGAAGGGTGGTCGATCGACGAGCTCGAAGCCCGCATACACGAGATCGAGCACGAGCTGTACCCCGAAGTCGTGGGGCTGCTCGCATCCGGGCGCGTGCGGGTGCGGCCAACCGGCACGGTCGAGATCCTTCCCGTCCAGAGCGGCGTCGAATAGGCGGTTCGTTCGAGGGTCCGGGCGGTGCGGCCGAAGTTCCTTATAATTATTTTAATGATCAGATTATTTTTCTTTCACGGTCTGCAGTGAAGAATGGTCCCATTACACCCCCTCCGTTTGGGGGATTTACCTACCATTTAACATACTGTTAACCATTATATTTGCCTTTTTGAAAATAAGTCTGTAGACGATGGTCCATTATTACGTGTAATGGGCAGGGTCAGCCGCATGGTCGTCCGTCAGAAGCGGGCGGCGGCGCGAGCGGCTCGCCCAATGCAGGTTCAACGCAGCAGAACAGCTCGGAGGAGAAGGGCATGCGCGCAGAATTGGTCCTCTGCAGGGATCGTTTGAAAACGGGGCGATTCCCTTCAGGCGTCGGCGCATCGGCGCAGGCGGCCCAGAGAGGCTGATTCGCATGGTCCCCGTCGAGAGACGCGGCGGCCTGCTTTGCTGTAAAGAAGGTAGTCTGGCGATCGGAACGGAGTAAGGAGCGGTTATGAGGGGCAAAGCGAAGTTATGGGCGTGGGCGGTCTCCGTCCTATCGGCGCTCGTTCTCGTGTTGGGGTTGAGCGGCACCGCATATGCGGCTGTGGGGGATGTGCCCGATCACGCCAAAACCATCACCGATAACGGAGATGGCACCTATACGCTCTCGCTGAGCGTTACGGGCGATGCCGAACGGCAGCCCAACAACGTTAACGTCATCGTGGTTTTCGACCGCTCGGGTTCGATGACCGCCCAGCGTATGAATGCAGCGAAGAGCGCTGTAGACAATCTTGCGAACTCGCTGTTCGCCTATAACACTTCGGAGAGTCCCGATACGGTGCAGATGGCACTCGTGAGCTTCTCCACCAACGCGACGATCACCCGCCCTCCCACCACCAGCTACCAGCAGTTCAGCCAGTCGGTGAACGGCCTCGTTGCTGGCGGGGGCACGAATTGGGAGGATGCTCTTGAGGAAGCCGGGAACGTGAGCTTCGGTGACGACGATCAGACATTCGTCATATTCGTCTCCGACGGCAACCCAACGTTTCGGAATACGCGGGGAACCACAGCAGACCTTCCAAGGTCGGATAACCCCCAATGGGTCAATACCTACATATATAACCAGATGAGAGGCGACAGCTACTTCTTTGGCTCGGACGGCGTTTACGGCCTTGGCAGCGATGACCCCAGCGAGCGGAACTATTCTCCCACGTCAATGCAACGCTGCTACGACAATGCGCTCGATGAGGCCCGGGCGATCGCCTCAGCAGTCGGCGCCGACCGCTTCTTCACCATCGGAGCCTACGGCGATGTCAGCCGTATGCAGGCTCTGACCGCCGCATCCGGCGCGCCTGCCACCAACTTCTATGACGCCGACAACACCGACGCCCTCAACCAGGCGCTTGCAGATATTCTGTCCAAGATCGAGATGGCCGGCATCGGCAACGCCACGATCACCGACGGCACCACCAGCAACGTGTCCACCTCCACCGGGCCGATCTCGCTGCTCGAGGTCGACACCAGCTCGTTTAAGTATTATCGTGCAGGTGGGTCTTACAGCACCACCGCCAACGGCGGGCTCGGAGAAGCGTGGGCGGAGGCTCCTGTGGCGGCGTTCGCGAACGGCGCCGTTGCTTGGGATCTTACCAGTGAAGGCGTCCTTGAAGACGGCGTGACGTATACGGTCACCTTTGACGCATATCCCAGCCAAACCGCGCTCGACTATGCAGCTCGTCTCAAGAACGGCGAGGCGTACGAGGATGTCGTTCCCGAAGAGGCGCGCGAGCACTTCAAGGAGGATGGCTCGCTCCACACCAATACCGCTGCCACCCTCTCCTACGACGACACGCGCGATGAAGAGGGCCAGCAGGAGAGCGCTTTCGTTAACCCCGATCCTGTGGCAACTCAAACCGAGCACATGGACGTTCAGAAGCTCTGGGAAGGCGATGCGGCTCCTGACGTCGACCTCGATCTGATCGTCGAGGCCGACGGCAACGAGTTCGCGACCGTAACGATCAACAGTGCCAACGAATGGCAGAGCAAGGTCAACATCTCGTGCGGCATTATCAAGAACGGAGAAGCCCTCCCTGGCGCGACGGGTCACGACTTCGTCTTTTCCGAGCTCCCGAGCGTTCAGTACCACTGGGAGATCGACGCGCCCACCGTGCGTCCGATGATCATCGATGGCGAGACGACCATGCTCGTCAAGCAGGATGCCGACCATCAGGCTCCCAATGGAGCTACTACCTATGAGATAGGCGGTTCCACGTACTATGTCGATAGCGAGGTCTCGCGTCTCCAGGCTACCAACTACCGCCGCTCGAACCTCAACCTCGCCAAAAAGGTTACCGGTGAGGGCGCTCCTGCCGACGCGCTGTTCCCGTTCACGCTGAAGGTCGTCAACTCCAAGGCCGACAACGGCTCGCCAAACGATTTGAATTCCGACTACTACGTGTGGTTCTCGATCCAAGATGCCACGGGCTCCCTCGTCACGGATGACGGTCGCGTTACCTCCGGCGCTACGGCGGAGACGGATGACATGGGATCCAAGACGGGATACTATTACGCAGCAAGCGGTGCATCCATTTCGGTTAATCTCAAGGCGGACGAGAGCCTCCGTTTCATCAATCTTCCCTCCGGAACCACCTATACCTTCGAAGAGGGCGATGCAGACGGCTTCAAATTCGTGAAGGCAGAGAACACCGGCGAGTCCGACAGCAGCTTTGCGGTTAACGGCAAGACGGCTACGGGCACCGTTGAAGCTCCCGGCGGAAAATCCTTCGCTGTGACCTACACCAACGAGTATGCGCTGGTCGATGTTACCGTGACCAAGGTCTGGGACGACGCTAATGACCAGGATGGCAAGCGCCCCGACGAGCTCGAGCTGACCCTCGACGGGCTTCCCACCGGAACAACGGGCGTCGAGCCCACCGTTACCAAGAACGCGGATGGCACATGGGTTTATGCGTGGACAGGCTTGCCCAAGTACGACAGCGCAGACAACCTCATTACCTACACTGTCACCGAAAACGACGAGCCCGAGGGATACACCTGCGATACGCCCACCGTGAACAGTGGCGGCACCATTACCAACACCCATACGCCCGAGACCACCGAGGCGACGGTCGTGAAGGCCTGGGACGACGAGGGGAACCAGGACGGCAAACGCCCGGCCGAGCTCGTCGTCACGCTCTCCGACGGCGAGACCGTCACCCTGTCTGAGGCCAACGGCTGGACCGCCACCGTCACCGGCCTGCCCAAGTACGCCGACGGCCAGGAGATCGCCTACACCTGGACCGAGGACGCGGGTTCGCTGCCCGATGGCTACGCGCTCACCGATACTGCCGTCGAGGGGGCCGTCACCACGCTGACCAACAGCTACACGCCTGCCACCATCGATCTCGATGTCACCAAGATATGGAACGACGCCGATGACCAGGACGGCATCCGCCCGACGTCCATCACGGTCAATGTCTTTGACGGCGAGAAGAAGGTTGCGAGCGCTTCCGTGACCGCTGACGAAGATTGGTCCTACACCTTTACCGACCTGCCCAAGTATGCCAACGGCCAGGAGATTGAGTACACCGTGACCGAAGATGCGGTTACCGGCTACGATCCCACCGTCGACGGCTACACCATCACCAACACTCACAGGACCGACACCATCGATCTCGAGGTCACGAAGGTCTGGGACGACGCCGATGACCAGGACGGCAAGCGCCCCACGAGCGTCTTCGTGCAGCTGTATGCAGGCGACGAGCCTGTTGGCGAGCTTGTCGAGCTGAACGAGGAGAACGAGTGGACCTACACGTGGGCCGGACTTGACAAGAATGCATCGGGCGCGCCGATCGAGTACAAGGTTGAAGAGGTTCCCGTCGATGACTACGAGTCCGAGATCGAGGAAACCGAGACGGGCTACCTCATCACCAACATCCACGAACCGGAGCTCACCGAGATCGATGTCACCAAGATATGGAACGATGCCGACGACCAAGACGGCATCCGTCCCGGCTCCATCACGGTCAATGTCTTCGACGGCGAGAAGAAGGTTGCGAGCGCTTCCGTGACCGCCGCCGAAAACTGGTCCTATACCTTTACCGACCTGCCCAAGTACGCCGACGGCCAGGAGATCGCCTACACCGTGGCCGAGGACGAGGTTACCGGCTACGAGCCCGCCATCGACGGCTACGCCATCACCAACAGCCACGATCCCGAGGTCACGAGCGTCGAGGTCGCCAAAGTGTGGGATGATGCCGACAACAAAGATGGCATCCGTCCCGCCAGCGTTACCGTGAACCTGCTCGCAGACGACGTGGTGATCGACAGCCAGATCCTGTCCGAGGACAACGGCTGGACGTATGAGTGGACCGATCTTGCTGCGAACAAGGCCGGCAAGGAAATCGCCTACACCGTGACCGAAGACGAGGTTGCCGGCTACGACGCTCCCGAGATCACCGGCACCGCATCGGAGGGCTACGTCATCAAGAACCACCACACGGCAACGCCCGATGCCGTGACCTCCGATCCTCCGGTCCAGAAGATCGTCCAGGGCACGCCTGCAACTCCCGCTACCTTCACCTTCCGGATGAAGGCCGTGACGACGGGCGCCCCCATGCCCGAAGGCTCGGTGGACGGCGTCAAGACGACCCAGATCACCGGCACCGGCATCAGCGAGTTCGGCATCATGACGTACACCGGGCCCGGTGAGTGGACCTACGAGATCACCGAGGTCAACGATGGTGCTGCAAACTACACGTATGACGCCACCGTCTACACGTTGACCGTCAAGGTGGTCGAGGTTGCCGAAGGCACGCAGGTCAAGCTCGTCAAGACCGAGACCGTAACCGGCGGCAACGGCGCGGTTGTCTTCACGAACACCTACAAGGAGCCCGTGCCCGAGGATCCGAAGAAGCCTCAGACGCCGACGCCCCAGCCCATACCCAAGACCGGCGACGTCGCGCCCCAGGCAGGAACCATTGCGCTGGTCGCGGCCCTCGTCACCGGCATCGCGGCTGTCGGCGCGCTCCGACGCGAGGACTAAGCGCTTCCCCAACCGGGAAGATATGATCGAACATGGGAAGGGCGCCTCCGGGCGCCCTTCCCCCATTGGGGGAGTATCCCCGAACGGGGTCTTTTTGCCAGCGGGTTCCTCGCCTGCTAAAATAGGTGAACCGGTAAGATGTGAATCGGACATATGCAGCTACAACACAGGAGAGTCCGTGCCTACGCAGAAGCTCGAGCAGACCCGTTTGCGCGCCACGCCGCTCGACCAGGAGCCCCTCAATCAAGTGCTCCTGGGCAGGTATCGCGTGCTTGCGGGCGCGGGCAGCGGCGGGTTCGGCGCGGTCTTCACCTGCTGGGACACGCGGCTGCAGCGTCGCGTGGCCATTAAGCGCATTCCCGTGCTCAACCCGTACTACCTCGACGACAACCCCCGAGCCTCCACCGTCGACGAGGTGCTGGCCGAGGCGCGCACCGCGTGCCTGCTGGCTCACCCCAACATCGTGACCGTCTTCGATTTCGAGGTCGATGAGACCTATGCCTACCTCGTGATGGAATACGTGGACGGCCTCACCGTCGCCGAACTCCTCCAGCGCGTCGAGGGAGGCACCCTCACCCATCAGGAAACGGCGCACATCCTCTCGTCGGTGGCCGATGCGCTGGCGTTTGCCCACGAGAACGGCGTGCTCCATCTGGATATCAAACCCACCAACATCATGATCGACCGTGCGGGAACCGTGAAGCTCGCCGACTTCGGCATGGCCACGCTGGCCTCGGCGGCGGGCTACGGCGGCGCGCGCGGCGGCACGGTGGGCTACATGCCGCCCGAGCAGATCGAAGGCGGCCTGGTGGACGAACGCGCCGACCTGTTCTCGCTCGCGGTGGTGCTCTGGCAGATGCTCACGGGCAAGAGCCCCTTCTCGGCGCAGACGGCGGAGGTCTCGCGCGATAAGATCAACCGGGGGCCTCGGCCCGCCCTCTCGAAGCTCGACCCCGCGCTTGCGGGCATCGCGGAAGACGCCATCATGCAGGCGCTCGCGCCCAACCCGCAGGACCGTCCGTCCGGCATCTACGAGCTGACGGACGACGTGCTCGCCGCGCTCGGCGACCCCGAGGACGGCGCGCTCTCGCTGCGCGAGCTCGTGGAGCAGTCCGCCGAGGACGAGCCCGAAGACGAGGTGCCGTGGGGGACGCGCCACCTGCCCTTCGACGTGCGCTTTCCGTGGGCAGAGACCACCATGGTGCGCATGCTCACCGCCGTGCTCGCCTTTCTCGTGACGCGGATCGCCCTCGACCCCATCCTCGCGGGCGATGCCACCGCGATTCTCACCGGCTCTCTGATAAGCGCTGCCGCCGCAGCGCTCTGGCCGCCGTTAGGGTCTGCGCTCGCCGGCGCAGCCGTGGTCGGCGCCATCGCAACCTCCAACGCCACCAACCTGTCGTTTCCGCTCGCGACGATCTCCGCCATCGCGCTCGTCGCATGGTGGGTTGCTGCAGGGAGGACCGAACATCTGGCCTCTGCGGCCCTGCTGCTGCCGACGGCCACGCCGTTTCCCATCGCAGGCGTGGCGTTGGCCATCTACGCGCTCGAGCCGCTCCCCGCTCTCGCTACGGGCATGGGGGGCTATCTGTTCGGGAGGTACTTCTCGCTGGCGGCGGAGGCGGGCTTTGCCGCAACGCCGCTCTCGGCTGCGGCTCTCGAGCTGCTCGCGCAGCCCGAAACGTGGCTGAGCATGCTCGCCTGCGGCCTTGCCGCTCTCGTGGGATCCGCCCTGGTGGGGCGGGGGAGCGTTGCGGCGGGAATCGTTGCTCAACTTATGGGCTGTGCAGTCGTTATAGCAGGCATTATTTACGCTGCTCGCATGGAGAATGGCGGAATGTGGATCGCTCCGGATGCACCCACTGTTGCGTGCGCGGTATGCTTATCCTTATGTATGTGCATTGCAACGGCTTTACGGGGGCCGCTTCAATGGGATCAGGAAGGCAATGAGCTATGAGTTTCTTTTCTGACTTCGAGGATCGCATCGCGGACCTGTTCGAAACCGCTCCGCAGGGCTATGTCGAGCCCTTCTCCTTCAAGAAGCTCGCCAAGCGCGCGGCCAAGGAGATGGAGAACGAGACCTACGAGATAGACGATATCGACACCGCCCCGGCGCTCTACACCGTGCTCGTGTCGTCGGCGGATGACGCCCTCATGCGTCCGCTCTACGCGTCGATCACCGAAGAGGTGGCCACCTTCGTCGCCGTGCAGGCGCACAAGAAGGGCTACGTGTTCGTGGGCAAGCCCCTCGTGCGCTTCATGGTCGACCCGTCGCTCAAGTCGGGCAGGTTCGCCGTATTCGCCGAGAACATCGACGCCTCGACGCTCGACCGCCTGCGCAGGGAAGAGAAGGAATTCCTCGCCGGAAACGCCGGCGTGGGCGGCGCTGCGGCGCAATCGGGCGTCATCGCCAACCCCGCGCCATCCTCGTCCGCCGATCTCATCCCCCTCGACGACCTCTTTACCGACCGGATCTTCGACGATCCCAGCATGGAAGCGAGCGACGAGCTCCAGCCGCTTTCGGCCGCCGACCTCCAGCCCGTACCCGCGATCCCGCAAACCCAGCGCCGCTCCGAGCCCGTGCAGGCGCCTGTCGCGCAGCCCGAGCCCGCGCCCGATCCCGCAGCGCTGCTCATCGACCGCAGGACCGGACGCACGTTCAGGGCGCCCGCCCCGTCCGCCATCATCGGCCGCGAGCGGAGCCAGGCAGACGTGATGCTCTCCGACCCCAACGTGTCGCGGCGCCACGCCGAGCTCAGGTTCGACGGCAGCTCCTGGCGCATCATCGACCTGCGCTCCACCAACGGCACCCTCGTGAACGACGTCGATATCGATGAATGCGTTCTGCGCAGCGGCGACCTCATCACGGTGGGTCTCACCAACCTCGAGTTCAGGGAGGGCTAACATGATCGACCTCGTCCTGTTCGCGGGGCGCGTGATTCTCGTCGTCCTGATGTACGCCTTCCTGTTCGCCGCCATGCGCGCCGGCATCGGCCTCGTGCGCGGGCAGCGTAGGGATGCCGCCATCTGGTCGGTCGATGTGGAGAAGGGCATGCAGTCGCTGCGCGGCCTGCATATCGACATCCTCGGGCCCGTCGTGGTGGGCCGTTCCCCCTCGTCCGACATCGTGGTCGATGAGCCGTATGTCTCGGCAACGCATGCGCGCTTCTCGCTCCAGGGGCCCGCGCTCGTGCTCGAAGACCTCAACTCGCTCAACGGCACGCTCGTCAACAACCACAGGATCGAGCAGGCCGTCACGCTCAGAGACAGCGATGAGATTCAGATTGGCGACACGATCATGAGGGTGACCCGCCGATGACCGACGAGCAGACCGCACAGCCCATAGAGCCCGTCGAGGCTCCCGGCCGCGCTACGGTCTCCGTCGAGAACCGCGTGGGAGCCGATATCGTGTCGGGTTCGAACCACTATATCGCCTGGGGCGGCCGCTCCGACGTGGGGCTGGTCCGCAGCCACAACGAGGACTCATTCCTCGTGCGCACCCCGCTGTTCGTGGTGAGCGACGGCATGGGAGGCCATGCTGCCGGCGAGGTTGCGAGCTCCATCGCCGTGGAGACCATCGGCGCTCAGGCTCCCGCCGAGCCGGACGACATCCTGCTCGGCGCCGCCGTGGAGGCCGCCAACCGTGCCGTCATCAGGGGCGCAGAAGAGGGCCGGGGCAAGCCCGGCATGGGTTGCACCGCCTCATCCGTGCTCATCAAGGGCGACCGCATGGCCGTGGCGCACGTGGGCGACTCGCGCGTCTACCTGCTCCACGAGGGCAAGCTCGTCCGCATCACCCACGACCACTCCTTCGTGGAGGAACTCATCGACGCCGGCCAGATCACCGAGGACGAGGCGCGCATCCACCCCTCGCGCTCGGTCATCACCCGTGCGCTGGGTTCCGACCCCAACATGTATTCCGACCACTTCTCGCTCGAGGTTCACGACGGCGACCGCGTGATCCTGTGCTCCGACGGCCTCTCATCGATGATCGACGATCAGGAGATCGAGCTGCTCGCGGTTTCGAGCGCGACGCCGCAGGCTGCCGCCGACAAGCTCGTGTCGGCGGCGCTCACCGCAGGCGGCGCCGACAACGTGACCGTGCTCGTGGTCGACATCAAAAACGACGGCATCGCCGAGGCGGCCCGCCGGAGGCTCTTCCAGCATGCCGGCGCCTTCGCCGCCGGCGTGCTCGTGACGCTCGTTGCGATGTTCGCCCTGATCGCGGCCTTCATCAAGAGCGAGTGGTACATCGCCTCCGATGGCGAAACCGTGGGTATCTACCAGGGAATCAACTCCGACATCGCGGGGTTCCCGCTCTCCGAACTCGTCGAGCCCACCACGGTGCTCATCAAAGACCTGCCCGAGTCGGTTCAATCGCAGCTCGATCGCGGCATCCAGGTTTCGTCTGAGGACGAGGCCCGCGCCATCGTGGAGTCGTACCGCGATCAGATCGACGCCGAGAAGACGCATGCCGCCGAGAAGGCCGAAGAGGCCAAGGCGGATGGCGAGCCGACCGGATCGACCGTGGTTCCTCCCGATGAGGCTCCCGAAGGCGAGGCAACGGCCGGCGCCAACGCCGTGTCCGGATCCAACCCCGCGCAGTACACGTATTCCGACCGGGCCTCTCGGGGCTTCGACGACGATCAGGGAGCATGGGATGTCGAGGTTGAGCAGGACGGGGGTTTCTAAGCCATGAGAAGCGAGCGTTTACTCGGCCGCAATACGGAGCTGGGCCTTCTCATCCTGGGGGCCATCCCGGTGACGCTGCTGTACGCCATGTACGTGCTCAACACGTCGACCGAGCTCACGCTGCAGACGATGGCCGTGCCGCTGTTGCTGTTCGCCGCCTTCACGGTGGCGCATATCGCCGTGCGGTTCCTCGCGCCGGGTGCCGACCCCGCGCTTCTGCCCACGGTGTTCATCCTCGCGGGCGTGGGCATCTCGTTCGTCACACGGCTTGCGCCGAGCCTCGCCGTCAACCAGGTCGTCTGGCTGTTCCTGTCGATCATCGCGATGATCGTCACCATGGTGATCGTGCGCAACCTCGACGATCTTGCCCGCTATAAGTACACGCTCGGGCTGGTCGGCGTCATCCTGCTCGTGGCGCCCATGATCCTCGGCGTCGAGATCAACGGATCCAAGCTGTGGATCCAGGTGGGTTCGTTCACGTTCCAGCCGGGCGAGATCGCCAAGGTGCTGCTCGTGCTGTTCCTGGCGTCCTTCCTCGCAACCAACCGCGAGGCGCTCTCCATCTCCACGCGCAAGATCGGGCCCTTCTCGGTGCCGCGCCCGCGCATGCTCCTGCCGCTTCTGGTGACGTGGGGGCTGTCGCTGCTCGTCGTGGTCTTCGAACGCGACCTCGGAAGCGCCCTGCTGTTCTATTCGTTCTTCGTCGTGATGCTCTACGTTGCTACGGGCCGCAAGACCTACGTGTTCGTGAGCATAGCCCTGCTCGCCCTCGGCGGCATCGTGTGCTACCACCTGTTCGGCCACGTGCGTACGCGCGTCTCCATCTGGCTCGATCCGTGGGCCGACGCGCAGGGTGGCGGTTACCAGATCGTGCAGTCGCTCTACTCGCTGGCCGACGGCGACCTGGTGGGCACGGGCATCGGAAGGGGCCTGCCCACGCTCATTCCCATCGTGGAGAGCGATTTCATCTTCTCGGCCATCGGCGAGGAGATGGGCCTGCTCGGCGGTGCCGCCGTCATCATCCTGTACATGGTCTTCGCCGTGCGCGGCTTCACCACCGCGGCGCGCGCGAAATCGGACGTCTCTGCCTTCACGGCGATCGGCCTCACGAGCGCCATCGCCTTCCAGGCATTCCTCATCGTCGCGGGCGTCACCAAGCTGCTGCCGCTTACGGGCGTCACCCTGCCCTTCATGAGCCAGGGCGGTTCCTCGTTGCTCTCGAGCTTCATCGCGGTGGGCCTGCTGCTGCGCTGCGGCGACGAGGCCACCGGGCGAGAAGCCCAGCTCGTGAGCGCCGGACTCGACAAGGCGGTTCCCTCGGGCTCCGAGGCGGCCGTCGTGCGCGGCGCCCATGCGCTCGGCACCTTCGGCATCCTGTCTCCCGAATCGGGCGTGTTGGGCCGCGTGGCGCTTGCAAACCGCATCACGGCCATCATC
Organism: Atopobiaceae bacterium; assembly: GCA_040307385.1. Classification (GTDB taxonomy): domain Bacteria; phylum Actinomycetota; class Coriobacteriia; order Coriobacteriales; family Atopobiaceae; genus RUG721. The sequence continues at coordinate 5,055 of JAWRJQ010000087.1, read as the reverse complement.
AGCGTGTTCGCCCTCTGCTTTGCCGCGCTCATCGCCAACCTCACCTGGATCCAGGTCATAAACGCCGGCACCATCAAGGCCATGCCCGGCAACAACCACACCATCGTGCGCAGCGCCTACGTGCAGCGCGGTGCCATCATCACCTCCGACGGCGTGACGCTCGCCGAGAGCGTCCAGCAGGAGGACGGCTCGTATCGCCGCTCGTATCCGCAGGGCAGCACCGCCATGCATACGGTGGGTTACGTGTCGGTGCGCTTCGGCACGACCGGCATCGAGGCGAGCATGAACGAGACGCTCACGGGGCACGCCGACTACTCCAACTGGCGCAACGCCCTTTATTCGCTGGTGGGCGTCAACACGCCCGGTTCAACCGTGGCGCTGACGCTCAACTCTCAGATGCAGGCGGCCGCCGAGTCCGCGCTGCGCGGGTACGTAGGCGCCATCGTGGTGATCGATCCCCAGACGGGCGCCGTTCTCGCCAAGGCGTCGTCGCCCACCTTCACCGAGGACGATCTCGAGGAATACATCCTCGGCCATTCGGAGAACGCCCCGCTGCTCGACCGCACCACCGACGTGCTGTATGCTCCGGGCTCGAGCTTCAAGGTGGTCACGCTTGCCGCAGCGCTCGATAGCGGGGCAGCCACGCTCGATGACATCATCCCCGCGCCTCCTGAGATCGAGATCGGCGAGGGCACGGTGACCAACTACGGCAACAACGATTACGGGGAGCCCACGCTGCGCGAGGCGCTGGCGCTGTCGTCCAACACCGCGTTCGGCTCGCTGGGCGTGCAGGTTGGCGCCGAAACGCTCGTGCACTATGCGCGAGCCTTCGGATACGGCACCGAGCTCGGGCAGGATTTCTCGAGCGTCGTGTCGGTCATGCCCGAGCCCGCCGAGATGACCGAATGGGAGACGGCGTGGGCCGCATGCGGCCAGCCCGTCGGCAACCATGAGAGCCCGGCGGGACCCCAAACCACCGTCATGCAGAACGCTGTCGTTGCGGCCGCCATCGCCAACAACGGCGTTGTGATGAATCCGTATGTGATCGGCCACATCCTCTCGCCCGAGGGCGTGGTCATCGCGCAGACGGAGCCGCGCTCGCTCGGCCAGGCCATAAGCCCCGAAGCGGCGCAGCAGGCCAAGGAAGCCATGCTCGCGGTCGTCGAATACGGCACCGGCTCGCGCGCCCAGATCGAGGGCGCCACCGTGGCGGGTAAAACCGGCACGGCGCAGGTGGCGGACGGCCAGGTGAACTCGGCGTTCGTGGGGTTCGTCCCCTACGAGAACCCCACGCTCGTGGTGTCGGTGTACATCGAGGGCCTGGGCGAGGATGTTGAAGGAGTTGCAACCGTGCTCGGCGGTCAGGTTCTGGCCGACTGCCTGGCTATCCAGTCGGCAGGAGCCGCCTAGGCGTCGGACGGTCGGACCGCTCGACGCCACGGGTGCGTGTAGATTAAGGAGAGGGAACGATGGTATCGAAGGTGCTCGGAGGCCGCTATACGGTCCAGGACAAGATCGGTACGGGGGGCATGGCCACCGTATTCCGGGGGCTCGACGAGGTTCTCGGACGTACGGTCGCCATCAAGACCATGCTGCCCCAATATGCCAACGACCCGTCCTTCGCGGCGCGCTTCAAGCAGGAGGCCCAGGCGGCCGCCGCGCTCCAGAGCCCGTACATCGTGAGCGTATACGATTGGGGTCACGATGAGGGCACCTACTACATCGTCATGGAGTACCTGCGCGGCACCGACCTCAAGAGCGGCCTGCGCAAGCACGGCGCGCTCGATAGCAAGAAGGTTGCGCAGATCGGGTCGCAGATCGCCCAGGCGCTCTCCGTGGCCCATAAGCACGACATCATCCACCGCGACATCAAGCCGCAGAACATCATGGTGCAGCCCGACGGCAACATCAAGGTGATGGACTTCGGCATCGCCCGCGCGAAGAACAGCCACCTCACCCAGGAGAACTCGGTGCTCGGCACCGCCCATTACGTCTCGCCCGAGCAGACGCAGGGCAAGGAGCTCGGCCCCACCACCGACATCTACTCGCTCGGCATCGTGATGTACGAGGCTGCGACGGGCAAGGTGCCCTTCGAGGGCGACGACGCCATCTCCGTTGCGCTCAAGCAGGTGAGCGAGCCGCCCGTTGCACCGAGCCAGATCAATCCCAACGTGGATCCGGCGCTCGAGGCCATCATCCTCAAGTGCATGGAGAAGGACCCCGTCGACCGCTTCCAGAGCGCCAACGAGCTCTACCGCGTGCTGCGCGACTATCTTGCCGGCCGCATCACCTCGATTCCGGTGTCGCAGCGGGTCACGACCGTTGCCAATGCCGCCGACCTCGATCCCAACGGCGCGACGATCACCACCACGCGCCCCATCTCCCGCCCCTCCGCCTACGACGGCAGGACAGGGCAGTATCGTCAGCAGACGGCAACCCAGCAGGCGCTCGAGATCGAGCATGGCCGCCGCAGGCACAAGGTGCGCAACGTCATTCTCGGCCTGCTCGCCAGCGTCGGTGTCATCGCCGCCATCGTCTTCTTCCTGAGCACGATCTTCTCCAACACCACCACCAACTATGCCGTGCCCAACTATCTCGGGCTATCCGAGGAAGAAGCCGTTGCGCAGATCGAGGCCGATGAGCGTTTCGAGGTGGGCGAGATCAAGCAGAACTTCTCCGAGACCGTTGCGGAGGGCTTGGTTATGGAGCAGACGCCTGCCCCCAACCGGCAGTTTCCCGCAGGAACGGCCATCGACCTCATTATCTCCAAGGGCCCGACGCCTGCGGAAGCGGTCTACGTTCCCAACCTGCTCGATAAAACGGCATCCGAAGTCGATGAGATTCTCCGCGAGTACAAGCTCATAGGACGTGCCGCCGAAGAGGTGTACTCCGATCTGCCCGCAGGCCACGTTGCCGAGCAGGAACCCGCTCCGGGCACCGAGGTGAAGGCGGGCGACACGGTGACGTACCATCTCTCGAAGGGAACCGAGCAGGCAACCGTCCCCAACGTCATCAACGATACCGAGGAGAGCGCGCGGAATACCCTGGAAAGCTACGGGTTCTCCGTCTCGGTGAACTACTCGAGCTCGAGCGAATACTATGCGGGGCGCGTCATGTACGTGAGCCCCGGCGTGGGCGAGTCGGTCGATCGCGGGGCGACGATCACCATCACCGTCTCCACGGGGCCGGAGGAGGCCTCCATCCCCAACGTGGTCGGCCAAACGTATGAGAACGGCTACGACACGCTCAGCGATGCGGGCTTCTATGTCAATATCGCCTATGCAGAAGACAGCTCCGCAGTGGGGACCATCATCAGCCAATCGCCCACGGGCACCGCAACGACCGGCACGACCATCACGATCACGGTATCCACCGGCCCCGCAGTGCCCGAAACGCCCGGCAGTCCCGGCAGCGGAGGCGATGCGGGCGGCGGCACCGGCGGAGCATAGCGGCCCTTCGTCCCGCCGAGAGGCTTGTGCCTGCAGCATGGGATACCGCACCTACACCTGCCCGATCGCCAAGAGCTGCGGCGGCTGCGAATGGCTCGCCGTGCCCTATCCCCTCCAGCTCGAGCGTAAGCAGAAGCAGGTTGAGGAGCTGCTGGGGCAGATGGCCCGGCAGGACGGCGCCCGCATCGACCCCATAGCGGGCATGGACGATCCGCGTGCATTCCGCTTCAAGGCGGCCACGCCCTTCGCGCCCGGCGGCAAAGGGGGGCGGAGGGTGCGCAGCGGCTTCTTCGCAGCGCACTCGCATCGCATCGTGGCCTGCGAGCGCTGCCTCGTGGAGAAGGAGGGGCTGCGTGCGCTGCTCAACGACGTTGCGGCAATCGCGCAGCGCTTGGGCATTGCGGCCTACGACGAGGACGCGCACGCAGGGCATTTGCGCCATGCAATCGCGCGGGCAGGTTTTGCCACGGACGATGTGCTGCTCACTCTGGTCACGCGCGAGCAGCGGCTGCCGCGCACCGACGAGCTCGTAGATGCGCTCGTCACGGCCCATCCGGAGCTCACGGGCATCGTCCAGAATATCAACGGCAAGCGCACCAACGCCATGCTCGGCGGCACGTGCCGTACCCTGTGGGGCAGCCCCATCATGCACGACGCGCTGCTGGGCTGCGCCTTTGCCATCTCGTCCACGAGTTTCTACCAGACCAACCCCGCGCAGACCGAGGTGCTTTACCGCCGGGCGATCGAGGGCGCGGAGCTTGCAGCGGGCCAGCGCGCGCTCGATGCCTACTGCGGCTGCGGCACCATCGGCATCTGCGCTGCCGCGCAGGTTGACGGCCTGCACGTGGTGGGAGTGGAGCGCGATGCGGGCGGTGTTGCCATGGCACGCGACAACGCCCGTGCCAACGGCGTGGGTGGGCGTGTGCGCATCGAGCGTGCCGACGCCACCGTGTGGATGATGCGCGCGGCACGCGACGGCCAACGCTTCGATACCGTGATCCTCGACCCGCCGCGCGCGGGATCGACTCCCGAGTTCATCAACGCGTGTGCGGCGCTTTCGCCCAACCGCGTGGTATACGTTTCGTGCAATGTGGCAACGCAGGCCCGCGATCTGGCGCTGTTCCGCGAGAAGGGCTACCGGCTCGAGCGCGTCTCGTCCGTCGATATGTTCCCGCACACCAAGCACGTGGAGACGGTAGTATTGATGTCACAAGTTGGGGAGAGGCAGTAGGGCTACTGTACTTTTAGTAAATTGATGTAGACATTTTTTCAAAAGAGAAGATATTTGCTCAACCCGGATGATTATGATCTTGATGGGTAGCTGCTGTCCAAGCAACTGTGTTCAACGCCTTATCCTTTACGACGTGGGCCGTGATTACGACATTAATACGAGCCCGTTTTATGCCTGCTATTGTCCCTGAGGCGCATCAAGACGATGGCGCTGCCGTCACGGGCGGGCGCATAAGATATCCGGAGGACCTGAGGCTCAAAGCTCATCCAGCCCAGATTCCCCTCGAAATTCGAAGTTATGTACGATGCTACGATGGCTTACGCGACAAGCGCGTCAAATATGCCCAGATGCACATGTGCGCCTATCGTGCTGTTG
>JAWRJQ010000086.1:0-25909 GCA_040307385.1 Atopobiaceae bacterium | reverse complement strand
CGGTAATAGTGCAGGAAGTCCTCGAGCTTGTCGAGCGCCTCGCCGAGCACCGCGCGACGCGGCAGGTAGACGATGCGGAAGTAGCCCGGCGTCTCCCAGTTGAAACCCTTGCCCGGCACGATGAGCACCTTCTTATCTTGGAGCAGGTCGAGCGCGAACTGATCGTCATCGTGAATGTTGAACTTCTTGGGATCGAGGCGCGAAAAGATGTAGAAGGCCGCCTTGGGCTTGACCATGTGCACGCCGTCGATCTGGCTGAGGCGATCGTACACGAAGTCGCGCTGCCGGCAGACGCGGCCCGCAGGCACCACGTAGCTCTTGACGCTCTGGTGGCCGCCGAGCGCCGTCTGGACGATGGACTGCGCGGGCACGTTGGAGCACAGGCGCATGTTGCTCATCATATCGATGCCCTCGATAAGACCCCTGCCAGCTCGTTTGTTGCCCGAGATGGACATCCAGCCTATACGCCATCCGGCGATCATGTGGCTCTTGGAGAGGCCGTTCAGCGTGATGCAGAACAGGTCGGGCGCCAGGCTCGCAACCGAAACGTGTTCTTCCCCGTCCATGACCAGGCGGTCGTAGATCTCGTCGGCGAGGATGATGAGCTGATGTGCGCGCGCCACCTCCACGATCTCCTCGAGCACCTCGCGCGGGTAGAGCGCGCCCGTGGGGTTGTTGGGGTTGATGATGACGATGGCCTTGGTGGCAGCGGTGACCTTGGACCGGATGTCGGCGATGTCGGGGAGCCAGCCGGCTTGCTCGTCGCAGATATAGTGCACGGCATGCCCGCCGGCAAGCGTAACGCATGCGGTCCATAGCGGATAGTCGGGGCTGGGAACCAGGATCTCATCGCCGTTGTCCACCATAGCCTGCATGATGAGGCTGATGAGCTCGGAGACGCCGTTGCCGGTGTAGATGTCGTTCATCTGCACGCCGGGAATGCCTTTGAGCTGGTCGTACTGCATGATGGCCTTGCGCGCGCTGAAGAGGCCCTTGCTGTCGGAGTACCCTTCCGTCTCGGTGAGCTGCGAGGCCATGTCCTGCACCACCTCGTCGGGGGTGCGGAAGCCGAACGGCGCGGGGTTGCCGATGTTGAGCTTCAGGATGTGAACGCCGTTCTCCTCCATACGCATGGCCTCATCGAGCACGGGTCCGCGCACGTCGTATGACACGTGGTCGAGCTTGCTGGATTTTTCGAACGTGCGCATGGGAGCCTCCTGCTGTTCGGCGGATGCGGGTTCAAGATCTGCACCGAGTGCGTTGGAAAGAAATGCGAGCATGTCCCGGCGCGGGACCGTCTTGCCGGAAAGGTATTGGGAAAGCTGGGATTTACCCAGCTTAACGCCCTGATCTGAGGCCATGTGGATAAGATCGACCTGCTTGAGCCCACGCGATGCCATAGCCGTTCTGAGCCGATCGGCGAAGACTGTATCCGACATGCCCGCCCCCCTAAGTTCAATTCTGAGTTCAAAGTTCATTGAGTTCAAAGTTCAATGTAAGCGAGTATAGCACGCTCGCCGCGCACGATGGGGAGAATGGCGCATTTGCCGCGTTTACCGCTGCACGCCCCGTCCAATGCGGCTAAACTCGTAGAGATGGTCATTCCTGCGCCGATGCAGGCTCGATGAAGGGACGATGCTATGGATGAACCCGCCAAGGTCGATGAGGTCCTCGAGGAGACAGCCGCCAAGCTCGAGGCAGACGCCGGAGCCGATGCCGACGCCACCGTCGTGATGCCCGCGCAGGACGCTCAGGCGCCCGAAGCTGCCGAAGCTGCCGAGCGCGCCGGCTCCATCAACGCCGCCGTCATCAACCCCAAGGCCGATCTCGCCGCGCTCGACGGCGTTGAGAACGAGCTCTTCGCGCTGGGGTACGCCCTGGGCGAGATCTACAGCTTCGGCGACGTGCTCGATCCCGACGGCGCCACCGAGGATCGCGGCGAGGTCCTCGCCTACCTCATGCAGAAAAGCCAGGAGGCCCTCTGCGCCCCCGAGTTCGGCTCCGTGCTGGAGCGCCTCGAGGCCAACCCCGCCATTCTCAACGAAAAACAGGCCGCACAGGTGAAGATCTTGAAGCGAGACCGCGCGAAGCTGCTCGACGTGCCCGTGGAGGAGCAGGCGGCCCTTGCCAAGCTCCAAAACGAGTCGAGCGCCGTGTGGCGCAAGGCAAAGCTTGCCAACGACTGGGAGAGCTTCGAGCCGTACCTCGACCGCATCATCGAGGCGCAGATCCGCATCGCCGGCTACATGAGCCCTGAGAAGGATCCCTACGACGTGTGGCTCGACGAGCACGAACACGATGCCGATCGCGCCTTCTATGACGCGTTCTTCTCGGAGCTCAAAGAAACCGTGGTACCGCTGATCGCCGATGTGGCTGATGCGGGGCAGCCCTCCGAAACCGTGGAGGGCACGTTCGGCGAAAGCCGCCAGTGGGCGCTCGCACGCCAGCTGTTGGAGCTCGAGGGCCTCGATATGGGCCGTCTGTGGCTGGGTGCCGCCGAGCACCCCTTCACAGGCGGGCCCGGCCGCAACTTCGTCATCGTGACCGGCCACGTGCATGAGGACGACGTGATCTCCAACGTCTACTCCATCCTGCATGAGGGCGGGCATGCGCTCTACGAGCAGAACATCAGCGAGAGCTTCAACCGAACCATCCTGTGCGGCGGCAGCTCGCTGGGCATGCACGAGGCGCAGTCGCGCTTCTTCGAGAACTACGTGGGCCGCTCCAAGGCCTTCGCGCGGCCGCTGCTCGACCTCATGAAGAGCCATTTCCCCGGCCCGCTGGGCCGCGTCACGCCCAACCAGCTCTATGTCGCCGTGAACCGTGCCGAGCCCGGCCTCATCCGCACCGAGGCCGACGAGCTCACCTACCCGCTCCACGTCATCGTGCGCTACGAGATCGAGCAGCTGCTCTTCTCGGGCGAGGCCACGGCATCCGACGTGCCCGGCCTTTGGCGCGACAAGTACCAGAGCTATCTGGGCGTCAAGGTGCCCGACTACACGCGCGGGCCGCTCCAGGACGTGCACTGGTCGCAGGGCAGCTTCGGGTACTTCCCCACCTACGCGCTGGGCAGCGCCTACGGTGCGCAGCTCAAACACCACATGATCGCCGATGGCGTGGACTTCGACGGTGCGTGCGCCGCAGGCGACCTCGCACCCATCCGCGCATGGCTCTGCCGCAACATCTGGCGCCATGGCCGTGCCAAAGATCCCGCCGAGCTCATCGCGGGCGCGTGCGGCGAGCCCTTCTCGGCACGTTATTTCTGCGATTACCTGCGCGACAAGTTCACGGCGATCTACCGCCTGAAGGCGTAGCGTGCGCGCCCTCATCCAGCGCGTCGAGCGTGCGGCCGTCGAGGTTGCAGGCGAGGTGGTCGGCTCGTGCGGGGTCGGCTACCTCGTGCTTTTGGGCGTGGGCTGCACTGATACCGAGCAGTCGGCGGATAAGCTCTGGAAGAAGATCCTCAACCTGCGCATCTTCGCCGATGCCGCAGGCAAGACCAACCTCTCGCTGGCAGATGTGGACGGCGGCGTGCTCATCGTGAGCCAGTTCACGCTGTTCGCCGATACACGGCGCGGCAACCGCCCCTCCTTCACCGACGCTGCAGGCGCCGACACGGCCGAGAGGCTCTACGCATATGTGTGCACGCTGGCCGAGCACGATCTGGGTTCCGCGCGCGTGGGGCGCGGGATCTTCGGCGCAGACATGCGCGTGTCGCTTGTCAACGACGGACCGTTCACGGTGATGCTGGACACGGACGCGCTGGCGTGACGTGCCCCGTGCTCGCCCGCCCGTATCGAACCCGATAAAAAAGTCGCGCATCGCGGGTATCCGGCACGCGGATTGACGATACAGTAGTAGGGGCTGCGCACCCAACAGCAGCTCGGGTACGCCAACCCAAACGAAAGGGGTCTTATATGAGTGGGTTTATGAAAGAGTTCAAGGAGTTCGTCGCCAAGGGCAACGTGATGGACATGGCCGTGGGCGTTATCGTCGGCGGGGCATTCACGGCGATCGTGAATTCGCTCGTGGGCGACATCATCCAGCCGTTCATCACCTTCATCACCGGCGGCGGTGCTGGCGTGGGAGGCCTGCAGATCCAGGTCAACCCCGAGACGGTCATCGATTTCGGTGCCTTCATCTCCGCCATCATCAACTTCCTCATCATCGCGCTCATCGTGTTCCTGATGGTCAAGTCCCTCAACAAGATGAAGCCCGCTGCCGAGCCCGTGGAGGAGGAGCCCGCCCCCACGTGCCCGCACTGCCTCGAGGAGGTCAAGCCCGGCGCCACCAAGTGCCCGCACTGCGGCGGCGACATCAAGTAGCGCCTCCGCGCATAGAGTCCGTAAGAACCGCAGCGTTTCACGGCGCTGCGGTTTTTTATCCGTACGGAACGACGGGCGGCACCCCCTCGGCGGACGCACCCCTACCGTTTGTGCAAAAGGCGGTTCGCCCCCACGCGAAGGCGCCCCGGCAACTGGGATACTGGACGGGTACCCTCAGCCGAAGGGAGCGCCATGCAGGAAATCGCCAGAGAGCCCGTCTCGTTTGCAAGCGCCGATAACACCTCCACCATCAAGGGCTGGGTGTGGATTCCCGGCGAGGCGCCCAAGGGCATCGTCCAGCTCGTCCATGGCATGGCCGAGCACATCGGGCGCTACGACGAGTTCGCACGCTTCCTCGCAGATCGCGGATTCGCTGTTGCCGGACACGACCAGATCGGCCATGGCGCGAGCGCTGCGGCAGATAAGCTGGGCTGCTTGCCCGAGAAGTGCGGCGCAGATGCGCTGATCGCAGACGTCGATACCCTGCGCCGCCTCATGCGAACGCGCTTCGGAGCAGAGGTGCCGCACTTCCTCTTCGGCCACTCGTTGGGCAGCTACATCGTACGCGTCTACAGCGCCCGCCACGGAACGGGTCTCGCCGGCACCATTATCTGCGGCACGGGCCATATGCCCCCTGCGGTTTCCAAGGCAGGCAATGCAGCCTGCCACCTGCTCGCGCGCCTCAAGGGCGCGGACTCCGTGTCGCGGGCGATCGACTACGTGGGCATGGGCTCCTATGCGAAGGCGATCAAAGGCGCCGAAGGTCCGCTCGATTGGCTCTCGCATCGCCGCGAGAACATCGAGGCCTACGAAACCGATCCCCTGTGCGGATTCCCGTTCTCCGTGGGCGGCTACGCCACGGTGACCGCTCTCACGGGCGAGGCCTGCACGCCCGCATGCTTCGAGCGCATGCCCGAGGAGCTGCCGCTGCTCTTCATCGCCGGCGATGGCGACCCCGTGGGCAGCATGGGCGAGGGCGTGCGCACGGCCTTCCAGATGGCGCGTGACGCCGGCTCATCCGACGCCTACTGCATCATCTACGAACACATGCGCCATGAGATTCTCAACGAGGATGAACGCGGCCGCGTCATGGAGGACGTTGCACGTTGGATGGAGGAACGCTTGTGAGAGAGCAATACGTCATCGCGCTCGATCAGGGAACGACCTCGTCGCGCGCCATCCTCGTGGATCGCAACGGGCGGATGGTCGATGCGGTGCAGCGCGAGTTCGAGCAGATCTATCCCAAGCCGGGCTGGGTCGAGCACAACCCGCACGATATCCTCTTCTCCCAGTTGGGCGCCCTCACCGAGCTGATCGCCCGCCATGGCCTGACGGCCGCCGATATCGTGGCGCTCGGCATCGACAACCAGCGCGAGACCACCATCGTGTGGGATCCCTCCACCGGCGAGCCCATCGCCAACGCCATCGTGTGGCAGTGCCGCCGCACGGCAGAGCTCGTGAGCGAGCTCTGCAGCGAAACCCGCATCGCCGACGAGGTGCGCGCCCGCACGGGCCTCATGCCCGACGCGTACTTCTCGGCATCCAAGGTGCGCTGGCTGCTCGACAACGTAGCCGGCGCACGCGAGAGGGCCGAGGCGGGCGAACTGCTCTTCGGCACAGTGGACACATATCTGATTTGGGTGCTTTCGGGAGGCCTCGTGCATGCCACCGACATCACCAACGCGAGCCGCACCATGCTTTACAACATCCACGACCTCTGCTGGGATCCGTGGCTGCTCGACCTGTTCGACGTGCCGGCGAGCATATTGCCCGAGGTACGCCCTTCAAGCGGCTCTTTCGGCGCGACAAGCTACCCGGGGCTTCCCGCCGGCATCCCCATCGCAGGCGTGGCCGGCGATCAGCAGGCCGCGCTGTTCGGCCAGTGCTGCTTCGAGGCGGGTCAGGCGAAGAACACCTATGGAACCGGCTGCTTCATGCTGCTCCACACCGGGTATGAAGCGGTGAGGAGCACGCACAGCCTGGTCACCACCATCGCAGCATCTCCCCCGGGGACGCACGGCTGCGAATACGCGCTCGAGGGCTCGGTGTTCGTGGGCGGCGCCGTGGTGCAGTGGCTGCGCGATGAGCTTCAGCTCATCCGAAACGCAGCCGAGACGGAATACCTCGCCGCGAGCATCGAGGATACGGGCGGAGTATATATCGTACCGGCCTTCACCGGGCTGGGCGCGCCCTGGTGGTCGCCCGATGCACGCGGCGCCATCTTCGGCATCACGCGCGGCACGGGGCGCGAGCAGCTGGCGCGTGCGGCGCTCGAGGCCATCGCCTACCAGGTGTCCGATCTGGCCGTTGCCATGGAAGCCGACGCAGGCAAGCCCATCGACGTGCTCAACGTCGATGGCGGCGCCTCGGCCAACAGCTTCCTCATGCAATTCCAGAGCGACATCCTCGACCGCATACTGCATCGTCCGCAGAACCGTGAGACCACGGCCATGGGTGCGGCGTACCTCGCCGGTTTGGCCACGGGATTCTGGAGCGATGTGGACGAGCTGCGAGGTCTGAGAGCGAACGATGACGTGTTCGGGCCTCGAATGGACGCCGGGCGGCGCGAGAAACTGCTCAATGGCTGGCACGAGGCCGTGAGGCGCACGATCTAACCGACTGCAGGCATTCGTGCAGGAAGGCCCTTTTCTCCGGCACTGCTCCAAGCGAGCTGCGCGCATGGTCCGCTCAGGTGTGCACGGAAACACGCGATTTCTGCCCACTTTTGGCGATATTGTGCGTGAAGGGGGTGCGGAATCGTCATCAAGGGACATACCGCTTCATCTGCGGCCTGCGCAAACGTGGCACCCATATGGCTCCGATGGTGAAACCGCACCTGTTTCGTGCACAATATCGCCAAAAGTGGGCAGAAATCGCGTGTCTTCGCTCCCGAAAGGAATCCGTCATGCTGTCACGGGCTTAAGTCCGTAGCAGCAAGCGCCGATGAAGGGCCGCCCAAAGGCGGCCCAAGAGGATGCCATCGCCTCCCTACCCCAGAACCTCCTGTGCGATCTTTGCACTCTCGGTGGCGTCTTTGGCATAGTAGTCTGCACCTACCATCTCGGCGTACTCGGGATTGAGCACCGCACCGCCCACCATGATCTTCGCCTCAGGCACCTGCACGCGCAGCAGCTCGATGGTGTCGGCCATGCCCGCAACCGTGGTGGTCATGAGCGCCGAAAGCCCCACGAGGCGGGCGTGATGCTCGATCGCGGCATCCGCAACCGCCTGCGGCTCAACGTCGCGACCGAGGTCCACCACGTCATAGCCGTAGTTCTCGAGCAGCATGCGCACGATGTTTTTGCCGATGTCGTGGATGTCTCCCTTCACGGTGCAGAGGATGATCGTGCCTTTGCCGGATACGGACGGCGCCGGGCCCGCCTGCGCGCGCAGCACCTCGAAGCCCGCCTTGGCGGCCTCGGCGGATGCCATGAGCTGCGGCAGGAAGAAGGTGCCCTTCTCGAACCGCTTCCCCACCTCGTCGAGCGCGGGGATGAGCACATCGTTGATGATGGAAAGCGTATCAGCCCCTTGTTCCAGCAAACGCTCGACGGCGTGCGGCACGGGCTCCTTCCGACCTGACAGGATAGCCTGGTGTATCTGCTTCTCTACGCTTGCTCCGCCAGCATCACGAGCAGGACCTTCCGCAGCGGCATCCTTCGCCGCGAGGACGTCTTGCGACGATGCCGGCAGCGCAACACTCGAGTCGCTGCGGTTCACATAGTCGGCCACGTACTTCTGCGCGCTCGCGTCTTCGCCGGACAGCACGCGCCATGCGTTGACGGCATCCATCATGCGCTGGTCGGCAGGGTTGATGATAGCGAGATCGAGGCCCGCAGCGAAGGCCGCCGCGAGGAACGTGGCGTTCACGAGCGGGCGGAACGGCAGGCCGAAGCTGATGTTGGATACGCCGAGCACCGTGCGCACGCCCGGGAGCTCGCGTTTCACGAGCGCGATGCCGTCGAGAATGGCACGCGGGGCGGTCTGGTCGGTCGAACAGGCCATGGCAAGGCAGTCGATGGCGATGTCGGTTCGCGGGACGCCCCACTGTTCGGCAGCCGCCACGATGCGGTGTGCGATGGCGAGACGGCCCGCAGCATCTTGGGGAATGCCCTTCTCATCGAGGGTAAGGCCTACGACGGCGCATCCGTACTGCGCTGCGATGGGCATCACCGCATCGAGCACCTCCCGCTTTCCGTTGCAGGAGTTGATCAGGGCCTTGCCGGGGTACCTCCGCACAGCGGCCTCGATAACGGCGGGGTCGGCGGAGTCGATCTGCAGGGGCAGCGTGGTCACGCCCGCGAGCTCGGCGCAGACGCGCAGCATGGTTGCACGCTCGTCGATCTCGGGAAGCCCCACGTTGACATCGAGGATCTGTGCCCCGTGCGCGGCCTGCTTGATGGCCTCGCCCATCACATAGTCGAGTTCGCCTGTGCGCAAGGCCTCCTTGAGACGGTTCTTGCCCGTGGGGTTGATGCGTTCGCCGATCACGCCCACATCGCCGGGGGCAAGCGCCACGTGGTCCTGCGCACTCGTCACCGTGAAGGGAACATCGGCCGGCTCGCGCGCATCCTGAGCGCGCTTGCCGGAGCGGGAGACGAACGAGCGAAGCACGGATCCGGCATCCCAGCCGTCGAGCAGGCGCCGTTCGGCGGCAGTGTAGGCGGGGCTCGTGCCGCAGCACCCGCCCACGATGGTCACGCCCGCCGCAAGCATCTCCGCAACCGCCGCAGCATAGCTTCCGGGACCGATATCGTAAACGGTCCTCCCCTTCTCCACGCGCGGAAGACCTGCATTGGCCTGCACCATCACCGGACAGGTTGCATAGGGGATCATGCGCTCGACCAGGCCGACGAGCGCCGCGGGGCCGAGGCTGCAGTTGATGCCGAGAGCATCGACGCCCAGGGCAGAGAGGGTGATGGCAGCCACCTCGGGCGTGGTGCCGAGAAAGGTTCGACCGTCCTCGGCGAACGTCATCGTGCAGAAGATGGGCAGGTTGGAGTTATCCTTGGCGGCGAGCACCGCCGCCTTTGCCTCCGCGAGATCGGCCATGGTCTCGATGATGAAGAGGTCGGCCCCCGCAGCGTCCGCAGCACGCACTTGCTCGGCAAAGAGCTCGTAGGCTTCGTCGAAGCTGCAGGTGCCCAGAGGTGCCAGCAGCTGACCCGTAGGGCCGATGTCGGCCGCCACATACGCCGCCCCGCTCGCCGTGGCGCAGGCGATCGCCGCTCTGAAAACCTGCTCCACCGTGGCCGCATCGCCGAGCTTGACGGCGTTGGCACCGAAGGTGTTGGTGGTCGCCACGTCGGCTCCTGCGGCGACGTAGGTCTCATGGATTGCCTGGATCTCGTCGGGATGGGAGAGGCACAGCAGCTCGGGCAGCTCGCCCGCAGCAAGACCGCGCTCCTGCAGCTGGGTTCCCATGGCGCCGTCGAAGAGCAGGAACTGCTCGCCCGCCAGCGCGGCGGCGAGGCGCTCATCCTTTATGCGAAGCGTACGCATCGTTTCCATCCCATCTATGCGAGCGAGCCCGATGCGCGTTCGGCGCGGCGGGCGGCGGGAGAGGTCGAGAAGACGCCCATGACGGCGGTGATGCTCTTGGTGGGCACCATGAGCAGGCTGTTCGTGAGCGCAATGCCCAAGCGCCGCTGCGCATCCACGCTGGCGAGCAGCATCGGCTGCACGGCCAGCGGCAGATCGCCGTAGCCGGGCGAGAAGCGCGCGTTGGCATGGAGCCCGCGCTCGGCGGCCGCTGACGCGACGCTCTTCTGGCAGGCTGCGGCGGCCTCCTCCACGGCAACCGTGCCCGCCGCATCGAAGATCACGCCGAGAACGGGATCGACGGTTGAGAGGCGCTTGAGCTCCCGCTCCGCATCCATGCCCACCGTCACGGCCATGACGGCGCACGAGACGGCGCCCTCCAGATGCCGCGCGATGGAGGCACCCGGCAGCGTCAGGGCGCAGCCGTCGAGGACGATCGCACCACCCTCCCCGGCGCCCGCGATATCGAAGACAGCCCAGGAAGCGCGCGGTCGTGCGAGCTCGAGCGCCCGTGCGATGCCCTCGTCGATACGGGCATCGACCTCGGACGTGAGCGCTTGCCCGCGGTAGCCCATGTAGCGCAGCACCGCGCGGCGCGGCAGTTCGGAGAGGGTGTAGGTCTCGACGGGCATGCTGCTTACACCGCAAGATAGCCGCAGTTCACAAGGGCATCGTGCGCAGCGCGGCCGATGATGGGACGGTTCATCGTGTAGATGTGTATGCCGTCCACGCCGTTGGCGGCGAGGTCCGTGATCTGATCGCAGGCATATTCGATGCCCGCCGCCAGCTGCGCGCCCTCGTCGTCACCGCATGCCACGATCTTGCGGATGACCCGCGAGGGTATGGTTGCGCCGCAGGTGAAAGCCATGCGCTGGATTTGGCGCACGCTCGTGAACGGCATGATACCGCACACGATGGGGATCTTGATACGATGACGTGCGCATCCTTCGCGAAAGCGATAGAAGAGTTCGTTGTCGAAGAAAAGCTGCGTCACCAAAAAGTCGGCGCCCGCATCCTGCTTCATGCGCAGGTATGCCAGGGAGGCCTCGAAGTCATCGCACTCGAAATGCCCCTCGGGGTAGCAGGCCGCGCCTACGCAGAACTCGGGGCGATGCTCTTTGATGAAGGAGATCAGGTCGGAGGCGTACGAGAAATCGATGATCTCCTTACCGGGCGCGCGATCGCCGCGCAAGGCGAGCACGTTCGAGACGCCCTGCTCGCCCAGGGCGTCGAGGTAGAGCCGGACGGTCTCGCGCGAGGAGCCGAGGCAGGTGAGGTGCGCCAGGGCGGCCGTGCCCGTGTCGCGCTCGATTGCGCCCGACACCGCGATGGTATTGGCAGAGTTGCCGCTGCCGCCCGCCGAGAAAGTCACGCTGATCCAGTCGGGCTTGCTCGAGGCGAGGTCGCGTGCAACAGCGAGGGCATCGTCGATGGGCAGATCGCCCTTGGGTGGGAAGATCTCGAAGGAGAAGGTCTGCTGTGAGGCAAGGCGATCGCTGATGCGCATGGGTGCTCCTTGGATCGAAACGGTTGGAACCATCTTACCCTCTTCGCCCTGCGGGAACATCACATAACGAGCAGCGCCAACAAACTGGAAACAGCGATGTAAGGCGCGAAGGCATGCATCGAAGACCGCGGGCGGCCGCGCGGGAGGGTCTGCATCGCAACGAGCAGCACGCAGGAGAGGCACGCAATGATCAACCCCCGCTCCCAACCCAGGAAGAAGCCGAGGGCGGCGAGCAGCTTCACATCTCCCCCGCCGATACCCGCCGAGGCCGTGAGACGCTCCGAGAGATGCGCCGTGACGAGCAGGACGGTGAGCACCGTAAGGGCTCCGGCACACGATGCCGCCAGCTCGAGCAGCGGATGCGCGATGCCGAAGACGCCTGCGTGAACAGCCTCGTAAGCCCTCAGACAGATGATGGCGAGCACGGTTGCGTTCTCGATGCGCCGCGTCGCGGCGTCGTGCGCGGCAATGCAGCACAGCATGAAGATGAGCGCCGCCTTGAAGATGGCAGCCGGCAGACCCTGATGGACAAGGAGCACGAGCGCGGCGGCGGCCGCTCCCATGAAGACCCAGGCGGTGCGGGTTGCACGCGTTACGGGAGCCGATGGGATTCTCTTCGTTTGCATCTTATCTCCTCGCGCAGAGTTCCTGCAGGTGGAACGGCTGTGTTCAGGGGATGGTCGCGACACGGGTCCTTTGTTTTACGGTACACTATTCCGCAATCGCACGGTACCCTCCCAAACGGGCGGACACTGCATGCATCGGCCTCGAGGAAACATGCTATGGCAATGGGAAGCTATAAAGCGAAGCAGATGATCGTCATGCGGCGCGATCTGCATATGCGTAAGGGAAAAATAGCAGCTCAGGCGGGGCATGCCTGCGTTGAAGCCACGCTCATGGCGCTTGCCCGCGAGGGCCGCCTCGGCAGCATCCGGCTCGCAGGCTCGCGGGTGGCGCTCGATCACGCCGCAGGCGACAGCTCGCCGATCACCGCGTGGTTCGACGCCGGCATCGCCAAGGTATGCGTGTACGTGGACTCCGAGAAGGAACTCCTCGACATCGCGGCGCAGGGGCGCGAGCAGGGCTTTCTCGTGGCGCTCATCCGCGACGCCGGCATGACCGAGTTCCACGGCGAGGCGACGATCACCTGCTTGGCGTTCGAACCGCTCTATCCCGAGCAGATCGACCCGATCACCGGCGATCTTCCCCTGTTCTAATCGCCTTGCCAAACCTCCATGCTCGATGCCCGCCGCAGGGGGGCGGCTGCGCTTCTCTACGGAATGGTGCTGTTGAAGTAGATGATGCCGAAGATGACGGCGATGATCACGAGGATGAGCGCGATGATAGGCAGCGACTGGATCACGCGCGAATTCTTGCGCATGATGTTGCGGCGCATGGCCTGCTCTTGGCGGCTCGCGCTCATGAGCTGGGGCACGCGCGACGAATTCGCGCCGAACAGGGTGTAGCGGGCGTTGCGCGAGGCATAGCGCCGTTCATGCGCGAACGAGCCCGTATCGGGGCGGGCGTGCGGTGCGCGAGGAGGACGCGACCTCAGCCGCGCCCGGGCGCTGTTGCTTGCTTTGTTGCGATTCGCATCCATGTGCTCGATTCTACCATGGTGGGGTGCAGTCTTTGCGATGCAGCCGTCCTCTTGCCGCATAACCTTCGGACTTGTGCGGCAAGATTCATAGAAGCGCAGGTCAAGGCCTTACAGGTTTTCTCGTCCCACCGCTTGTGCGGCAAGAGCATGCGCCTACATCGCACCGACCGCCTGCAGGATCAGATAGCCGATGATGGCAAGGGCGATGAGCGTGACGGCGACGCTGAAAGCTTTCTTGATCAAAGCGGCGCAGATGGCAACCGCGACAATTGAGGTGAGGAGGGCGAGAAACGCATCGATGTAGGACTCCATGAAGCCGCTCCATTCCGTGTGCGAGCAGGTTCTTCCATGATACCCTGTAGGGATGGCATCGCCTCCCCTCGACAGCGCGATGCACAGCAACCACGAAAGGGCAGTCATGACCGACCTCGACCTCGCGCGCGGGCTCTGCGCCTTCATCGAGCAGAGTCCGAGCATGTTCCATACGGCGGCGACCATCATGGATCGCCTCGACGCCGCAGGCTTTCGCCGCCTTGCCGAGCAGGATGCATGGTCGGTTTTACCCGGCGATGCCTGCTACGTCACCCGTAACGCCTCGAGCGTCATCGCTTTCAAGGTGGGTGCCGGGCTGGCTCCCGACGGCATCCGGTTCCAGATCGCCGCAGCGCACGGCGACTCCCCCGCCTTCAAGGTCAAGCACCTGCCCGAGCTCGACGGCGCGGGCGGCACGCTCCGCCTGGACGTCGAGGCCTACGGCGGCATGATCGACTCCACGTGGTTCGACCGCCCGCTGGGCATTGCCGGGCGCGTGCTGGTGCGCTCCGCAGACAGCCGCGCAGAGAGCCGCCTCATCGCCAGTGCGGGCGACGTCGCCCTCATCCCCAACGTGGCAATCCACCAGAATCGCGAGGTCAACAAGGGCCTCGCCCTCAACCGTCAGGTCGATCTCTGCCCGCTCTTCTCCGCCGGCGCGCTCGGGCGCGGCGCGTTCGACGCCATGGTTGCAGAGCTTGCCGGCACCGCTCCCGACGCGATCCTCGGCAAGGATCTCTTCCTCTGCAACCGCACCGCCCCGCGCATATGGGGCTGGGCCGACGAGTTCGTCTCTGCGCCCAAGCTCGACGACCTCCAGTGCGCGTTCTCCGCCCTCACCGCCTTCCTCGCCGCCGAGAACCCCGCCTGCATCACGGTATTCGCCTGCTTCGACAACGAGGAGGTCGGTTCGGGCACCAAGCAGGGCGCGCTCTCCACGTTTCTGCACGACGTGCTCGTGCGCGTGAGCTCCGCGCTCGGCACCTGCGAGGAGGATCATCTCCGCGCGCTTGCGCGGTCGTTTCTCGTGAGCTGCGACAACGGCCATGCCATCCACCCCAATCATCCCGAGCTCTTCGATGCCGAGAACTGCGGGCGCGTGAACGGCGGCGTGCTCATCAAGGAGGCAGCGAACCAGAAATACGCCACCGATGCCTTCAGCCGCGCGCTCTTTGCCGAGCTGTGCGTGCAGGCCGGCGTGCCCGTGCAGACCTTTGCAAACCACAGCGCCTCGCAGGGCGGATCCACGCTAGGCAACCTCTCGAACCAGCAGGTCAGCGTGCATGCCGTCGATGTGGGGCTCGCGCAGCTCGCTATGCATTCGAGCTATGAGACGGCGGGCGTCGCCGACACGGGCAACCTCGTGCGCGCGCTCGCGGCGTTCTTCTCGGCAGACATCGCGATCGAGGGCGCGGATTCGTTCGAGGTGCACGCGGGTGCGCCGCGAATGTGACACGTCCATAAACGTTTTGACACGCACATACTTCGTAAGGATCAAACCATTACGATAAGTACGCCGGCATTCGGGCCGAGGCGAACGGAGAGGCGAGAAAGGCGCACCATGAAGAAGCCCCAGGACATCCTGACGATGCCCCGCGAGCAGTTGGAGGCAATCCAGCTCGCGGGCGTCAAGAAGACCATGATCGCATGCTACGAGAACGTGCCGTTTTACCGGGACCTCTTCGATCATGCCGGCTTCGATCCCTATGCCGCCGAGACCCTCGACGACCTGAAGAACGCCCCGTTCACCACCAAGCAGGATCTCCGCGACAACTACCCCTACGGGCTTTTCGCCGTCCCCATGAGCGAGATCCGCGAGATACACATGTCGAGCGGAACCACCGGCGTGGCCACCGTGGGCGGCTACACCGAGCATGATCTCGAGATTTGGAGCGATTGCTTCGCGCGCGGCATCTGGTACGCCGACGGCGGCGCTCACGACGTTGCCCACATCTGCTACGGCTACGGCCTCTTCACCGGCGGGCTGGGCGCGCACTACGGCTGCGAGCAGGCGGGCTGTACCACCATCCCCATGAGCGCGGGCAACACCGAGCGCCAGATCCGCGTGCTGCGCGAGATGGGGTCCACCATCTTATGCTGCACGCCGAGCTACGCCATGCACATCGCCGACACCGCGCTGTCCATGGGCATCGATCCCAAAAAAGCCTTCCACCTGCGCGCCGGCATCCATGGGGCGGAGGCCTTCTCCGACAACTTCCGCGCCGAGCTCGAGCGCAAGCTCGACTACAAGGTGCTCGACGTGTACGGCCTCACCGAGACCATGGGTCCGGGCGTGGCGATCGAGTGCATGGAGCAGCAGGGTCTGCACCTGGCCGAGGACCACTTCGTGGCCGAGATCATCGACCCCGACACCGGCGAGGTCCTTCCCGACGGGGAGTGGGGGGAGCTCGTGCTCACCACGGTGGACCGCGAGGCCACGCCCGTCGTGCGCTACCGCACCCGCGACATCACGCGCATCATCCCGGGCCAGTGCCCTTGCGGGCGCACCCACAGGCGCATCGACCGCCTGCACGGCCGCACCGACGACATGCTCATCATCCGCGGCGTCAACGTCTTCCCCAGTCAGATCGAGGACGTCATGAAGACGTTCCCGCAGGTGGCAAGCTGGTATCAGATCGAGCTCACCCGCAAGGACCATCTCGATGCGGTCACGCTCAAGGCCGAGGTCGATCCCAGCTTCGACTTCGACCAGATGAGCGCGATCGAGCAGCTCCAGAAGGACATCTCCGCCAAGCTCAAGACTGCTCTCTCCGTGGGCATTCGCGTGAGGCTCGTCGAGCCCAAATCGATTCCCCGCTCCGAGGGCAAGGCAAAGCGCGTCATCGATCTGAGAGGAGACGATAGGTAATGATCATGCAGCTCACGGTGTTTCTCGAGAACTCCGAGGGACGCCTGTCCGCGCTCTGCCGCACGCTTGCCGATGCCGGCATCAACATGAGCGCCCTCACCATCGCCGAGTCGAGCGACTACGGCATCGTGCGCATCATCTGCGACAACGTGTTCCATGCCGTCGATGTGCTCGAGGATGCGGGATTTCGCGCCACCAAGACCAAGGTGCTCGCGGTGGAGCTGCCCGACCGCCCCGGGTCGCTCGCCGAGCTTCTCGAGGCGCTCGACACCACCAAGGTCAACATCGAATACGGCTACTGCTTTCTCGCCAACGGCGATACGGTCATCGATGTGCTCAAGATCAAACCCGAAGATCGCGCGGTAGCCGAAGAGGCCATCTCAGGAGCGGGATTCAAGCTCCTGCACTGGGACGACATCTCCGCATAGGCCCCGTTCATGGGGCCCGAACTTGTTGATGTCGGCCAGGAGCACGGCGGCCTCGGCCGCATCGGCCATAGTGGCGCCTGGTCCTCCGATCGTCGGTTCGACTTCCCCCTCTGCATGGCGCTGCAGCCCGTCCGATCAGTGAAGCCGTAGTGGAGGACCCGTCCCGCTGAGTGCCCTTCGGTGCTCCTGGGTTTGGAGAAACCGCTATGCCAACCTGCCGTATGCCTCGTCATCCACGGGCTCGAGCCACTCTGCGCTGCCGTCCTCGCCCGGCACCTCGATGGCAAGGTGGGAGAACCAGCTGTCTGGCGCAGCGCCGTGCCAGTGCTTGACGCCCTCGGGGATGTTGACGCAATCGCCGGGCGTGAGCTCGCGGGCGGGTTGGCCCCACTCCTGGTAGTAACCGCGGCCGGCCACGCACACCAGAATCTGCCCGCCGCCCTTATCGGCGTGATGGATATGCCAATTGTTGCGGCAGCCGGGCTCGAACGTAACGTTGAAGATGCCTATCTGGCTCGTTGAGACGGGCGCGAGGTAGCTCTGGCCGATGAAGTACTGCGCGTAGGCGTCGTTTGGCGCGCCGATGGGGAATACCATGCTTGCAGCGTGCGCGGCTCTGGCGGGGTCGGTCTCAGCAGCGGCCTCGCCGGCCCACACATCCTTGGCCAGGTTGAAGACCGCCCAAGCCTTGGGCCAACCGGCGTAGAAGGCGGCATGGGTCACCACGGCGGCGATCTCGGCGCGGGTCACGCCGTGCGCCTTGGCGTTCTGCAGGTGGTAGACGAGCGAGCTGTCGGTGATGCCCGACGACATGAGCGCAACCACGGTGATGATGCAGCGGGTCTTGAGGTCGATGTCCTTGTTGTTCCAGTTCTCGCCAAAGAGGACGTCATCGTTGAAGTGAGCGAACTCGGGAGCGAACTCCCCCAGCGCATCGCGTCCAGCAGTTTGAACGATCTTTGCCATCGCGCGTTCCCTTCTCTCTAGCCCGCATGCCGCGAGGCATGCTCGAGGCACATATAGGTGAAATCCGCGTAATCATCCTCGAACGCGCCTTCCACCGGCGGAAGTCCCGCCCGCGCCATGGCCTCGCGCGTGAGGTCGGCGCAGTGGTAGTGCGCCCACAGCTTGGGCGCTTGGAACAGCAGTCGTAGATAGAGGTCGGCCGCCTCCTGGCGCGCGATACCGCACTGGCGCGACAGCAGCTCCGCTATGGGCGCGAGCATCTCCGCGAAGGAGCGCTTGAATGCCGTAAGCCGATCCAGCGTGACGTTCGACTCGATGACGGAGATGAGGATGTCCTGGTAGCGCAGGAAGCTGCCATGCCGCGCGGTAACCGAAGCCCAGATGCGCGCGAACTCCGCGTTGTCCATGGGCGCCCCGGCAAGCGCGGAGACGAGCTCGTCGATCCAAGCGCGATTGCCGCGCTCGTGCAGCGCGAGGAATATCTCCTCCTGCGTTGCGGCGTACTTATAGAGCCCCGCGCGCGACCAGCCCAGGCGCTCGGCGATGAGACCCATGTTGATCTTGTGGTAGGGCATCTGGACAAAGAGCCCATCGGCTGCCGACATGATGGCGGCCATGCGCTCCTGCTTCTGCTCGGCGCTTCGCGCGCGTATGTAAGCCTGCTCCTCCACGGACCCCCTCTCTCGCCCTATGGAGATTCTAGCAAAGAAGTTGCTTACGCGACATGATGTCGCGTATACTTCATATTAGCGACAGAGTGTTTCTTAAATGATTGGAGACGGCTATGGCCAACCTCATCGCGTACTACTCCCGCGCTGGCGAGAATTACTGGGCAGGCGGCATGAAGACCCTTGCGAAGGGCAACACCGCCCGTGTGGCCGAATACATCCAGCAGGCCGTGGGCGGCGACCTCTTCGAGCTCGAGACCGTCCGCGCCTATGATCCCGCGTACATGGCCTGCATCGAGGAGGCGAAGGCCGAGCTTCGCGAGAACGCCCGCCCCGAGCTTAAGGCGCTGCCCCGGAGCCTAGACAGCTATGGCACCGTTTTTCTAGGCTATCCCAACTGGTGGGGCACCTGCCCCATGTGCGTCTTCACCTTCCTGCAGAGCTTCGACTTTGCCGGCAAGCGCATCATCCCCTTCTGCACCAACGAGGGATCGGGCATGGGCAGAAGCGAGCGCGACATCGCCGCTGCCTGCCCCGGCGCCACCGTCGAGCGCGGGCTCTCGGTGCTGGGCCACGAGTCCGAGGGCGCCCAGGCAACGGTTGCCGCCTGGGCCAAGCGGTTCGCGTAAAGGAGTGACTATGGGCAACGTCAAGCTTTCCCGCAGGCAGTTCCTCGCCCTTTCCGCGCTCACGCTGGCCGGGTGCTCCTCGCAGCAGCAGGACGCTGCACCCGAGGTGCCCGCCGAGCAGCCTGAAGAGCCCGAAGTCCAGCCGGACGCTGCTCCGGACCCGGAGATCCCCGCCACCGCAGGCGCGCTCGTGCTGTACTTCTCTCGCGCAGACGAGAACTACAACGTGGGCGTGATCGACGAGGGCAACACGGCCGTCATGGCCAAGATGATCGCCCAGCGCATAGGCGCCGACCTCTTCGAGCTCGTACCCGTCGAACCCTACCCAGAGAGCTACCAGGAGTGCTGCGACGTGGCCCTGGACGAGAAGAACGCCGGCGCGCGACCGCAGCTGGAAGCCCTCCCCGACCTCACGCCCTACAGCACCGTCTTTTTGGGCTTCCCCTGCTGGTGGGGCGACATCCCCATGCCCGTCTACACCGCCATCGAGGCTCTCGGCTGGAACGGCAAGACCATCTGCCCGTTCAACACGCACGAGGGCTCGGGCGATGCCGGCATGTTCTCAACGCTCGAGACCGTCTGCCAAGGCGCAACGGTTGCGGACGGCCTCACCATACGCGGTCAGGATGCCCAGAACGACCGCGAGGGCACGCAGGCCGAAGTCGACACCTGGATCTCCGGGCTGGAACGCTGATGGCCATCGCCATCGACATAGCGCTTGCCGTCGCAGCGACGCTCCTTATGATGCGCGTCCATCTGCCCGCGATGCTCCACCAGGTTGCGGGCATCGCGTTCGGCGTGCTCATAGGCGTGCACCTGTGGCAGCACCGCATGTGGCTCGGCGCGCTCATACGCGGCAAGCTCAAGGGACGCCATATCGTCTCCGCCATCGGCATGGTGGCGATCCTCATCTGTGCCATCGCGCTCATCGCAAGCGGTCTTGTCATGTCAACCTGGGCGACCTCGCTTGGCATCGCCGCAGGCACGGGAAGCGCGCGGGCGCTGCACCTACCCCTCTCGCACCTGCTCTACTGTCTCATCGGCGCGCATGCGGGCCTGTGCATGAAGGGCACGCGTCATCTGCCCCGCCCTGCGCTCATCGCGTGGGTACTGGCTGCGGGCGCGGGCATCTGGTCGTTTGTGGCGCTCGACTTCGCGGGCTGCATCACGGGGGCCACGGCGTTCGCCTTCGCGGATCCGTCGAAACCCGCAGCCCTCTATTTCATCCAATACGCATCGGTCTTTGCGCTGTTCGCGCTGGCAGGATCCGCAGCCGGTCTGCTGCCTCCGCAGAAGGGAGGCCGCCGTGGCCACAGCAGCTGAAACAGGATCGACATGGGCATCTCCGCAGATGAAGCGCATACAACCATCTGCGGACGTTCCTGCGTGGAAGCCGCCGTCTTTGGCGGAGGACACCATACGTGGCGCCTGCAACAGGACATCAAGGCCGAGAAGCGCGACGGCTCGTGGTACCTAACCGAGTCGCACGTCTCGACGTATTGACAAGGCAAACAGGGCTAACGCCTACGAAAGGATTCCCACTATGATGCTCAAAGAAACCTACACCCTGAACAACGGGATCGAGATCCCCAAGCTTGCGCTGGGCACCTGGCTCGTCGACGATGGCGTGGTCGCCGATGCCGTTCGCGCCGCCGTCGAGATCGGCTACCGCCACGTTGACACCGCCCAGGCATACGCCAACGAGCGCGGCGTTGGCGAGGGCGTGCGCACCTGCGGCATCCCCCGCGAGCAGCTCTTCGTGACCTCGAAGGTGGCCGCCGAGCATAAGGACTACGCCAGTGCAGCCGCCTCGATTGACGCGACGCTCGAGGACATGGGGCTCGACTACCTCGATATGATGATCATCCACAGCCCACAGCCCTGGGCCGAGGTCAACCAGTCTGAGAACCGCTACGAGCAGGGCAATATCGAGGCGTACCGCGCGCTCGAGGATGCCCAGAAGGCAGGCAAGCTCCGCGCCATCGGAGTCTCCAACTTCCTCGAAGCGGACCTCGAGAACATCCTCGCGAACTGCTCCGTTGTCCCGCAGGTGAACCAAGTGCTCGCACACGTCTCAAACACGCCGTTCGACCTCATCGCGTTCTGCGAGGGCAAGGGCATCCGCATAGAGGCGTACTCTCCCGTCGCGCACGGCGAGGCCATGAGGCTCGAGCAGGTTGTCGAGATGGCGCAGCGCTACGGCGTCTCCGTGCCGCAGCTCTGCATCCGCTACTGCCTGCAGCTGGGCATGGTCGCGCTGCCCAAGACGGCCAACCCCGCACATATGCGCGCAAACGCAGATGTGGACTTCGAGATCTCCGAGCAGGACATGGAGCTGCTTAAGGCCATACCGCGCCTTTCCGACTACGGTGCGCACAGCTTCTTCCCGGTCTTCGGCGGAAAGCTGTAGCGGCGGGCTTCGCTACTCGGCAACCCAATCCATGATCCCCGCAACGCGCTGAGGCGTCTCGCGCAGCGTCGCCAGATAGCAGACCGGAGGTTTTGTCCGGCTGCTGGAGCACCTCGCGGTCGGACTAGCGAATCGATTGCATGCCGGGAATGCGCTGCTCGCGCACATCGCACCAGAAACCCAGCGCCCCATCACCAGGGAGGTCTCCCCCGCCATATCGGCAAGCGACACGGAAGAGCGCTGCGCCAGCGGGTGGGCCTCCGGCGCGTACAGGAACAGGTTCTCGGTCATCAGCGGCACGCAGCGGCAGTTGGGCAGCGCGATGGGTTTGCGCGTGATGGCGAGGTCGATGGTGCGGTCGAAGAGGCGCCGGTCAACCTCGTCATCCAAGAGGATCTTGGAAGCCAGAACGGTTCCCGGGAAGCGCTCCACGATGCGCGCCGTCAGGTCCCACACCGGTGCCGGCGCGATAGAGCCCACGCGCAGGGTGCGCTTCTTGTGCGCAAGCTCGTCCATAGCGTCGATCAGCGCTGCTCGACCGCCAGCACGCCGCGCGCATACTTGCAGGCTGTACGGCCGGCCTCGTTGAACTCCACGCGGTTGCGCGTGCGCGTGAAAAGCTCTGCCCCCCGCTCGGTCTCGAGCCGCCGCATGGAGCGTGAGAGCGAGGGCTGCGTAAGGTGGCATTCCTCCGCTGCGGCTGAGATGGTTCCGCACTTCTGGATTGCGGCAAGCTGACGAAGCTGCTCGAGTTCCATTTTTTCTCCTCTAGATGCGTGCAGCACATGGCCTGGGGCCCCTTCGCCGAGGGTGCCAGCGGCTTCTTCAACAACCCCGTGCTCTCCGAGATCGGCGCCGTGCACGACAAGGGCGTGGGCCAGGTTGCGCTGCGCTTCCTCATCGACGAGGACATCGTGGTGATCCCCAAGTCCACCAGGCCCGAGCGCATGGCCGAGAACATCGACGTCTTCGGCCTCGCACTCGCCGGCGGCGAGAAGGCCCGCATCGAGGCGCTCGATACCAACCGCTCGATCTGCTACGACCACACCGATCTCACCGTGGCGGGCGGCTTGCTCGGCTTCATCAAGAGCATGATGTAGCGCCATGGCACGTTGCGCCCTCATAGCGTTCATCGCAGCCCTCCCGCCAGGAAGATCCCAGCACCGAGCAGCAGGGGCAGCCTGAGATGCAGCCAAAGCGAAAGCAGGAACGCGAGGACGCACCCATCATGCAAGGTACGATGCTGGATCATCCCCGATGAGCGGGGCGTGCGCGAGGAGCAGATCGATCGGATCGCAGCGAGCATCGTGTGCCTTCCGTCCGGCTTCAAGCAGCTCACGACCGTAGAGGTAGTGGAGATCCTGCATGCCGTTTTCGTCGAGCATATTCCCCCAACCTGGCCCTCTCTGCAAAGAGGGCCTACAATAATGCCCATGGAAACCGAGAAGATCGATCGCACGCCGTATCCCGATGACGGGCTCGACCGCACGCTCGTCCGCCCGCTTCCGGTGGAGGCAGGCGAGCCTTACGCATCGTCGCAGCACATCCCGCCTGCGCCCGCCCCACAACGCACGAGCCGTGCACGACGCACAAGACGCGATCAAGGTCGACCGCGCCACGGCTGCCTGGCAGCCTTGCTCTGGCCTGTGGCGCTCGGCATCGGCCTGCTCTGCGTCGCGCGCATGCTGCCGGTTGAGATGAGTTCCGCTCTTCTCATCCCCGAAGCCGTCTCGTTCGTGCCCTGGCTCATCGTTCCCGCCGCCCTCATCTTCGTGCTCGCCCTGCTTTGGCGTCGCGGGGCGCTCGCCATCTGCGCGGGCATCGTCCTTGCCGTGCTCGCCTGGTGGCATGCGGGCTACTTCATCCCTTCCGGATCGCTGACGCCGAGCGCCCGGGCCGCCGCCGCTCCGAGCGCCGAGCCGAATACCGGCGATGCGGTCATGCGCATCATGACGCTCAATGCCTACAACGGTAATGCGAGCGCAGACGAGGTGGTTGCCTGCGTGCGCGAGAACAACGTCGAGCTGCTCGCGCTGCAGGAGGTCACCTGGTCGTTTTTGGACGAGCTTGCTGCAGCGGGCCTGTACGATGCGCTCCCGTATGTTGCCACCTCCGACGCCGGCGAATGGGACAACGGAGGCATGAACTGCCTGTTTTCGATGGTGCCGCTCTCCGATGTGGATAGCGATCTGCTGCCCACCGACCTCTCCGCCCTGTGCGCGGGAAGCGTCGAGGTGGGCGGGCGCTCGCTGCGCTTCGTGTCGTGCCATCCCAGCTCGCCGCATCTGGGTGGAGAGGAGCAATGGGGCGCGGGGCTTGAGACCATCGGATCGCTCTCCGCGTACGACCGCTCCTACGTCATCATGGGAGACTTCAACGCCACCTGGAACCACGCCTACTTCCGCGAACTGCTCGGCGCGAGCTTTGTGGACGCCGGTCAGCATGCGGGCGAGGGATTCCACATGACATGGCCCTCCCGCATCGAGTACCTCGCCGGACACAACCTGCCTGCCGCTCTCGTCGAGCACGTTCCGGCACTCATCGAGATAGACCATATCGTCTACTCGGCGCATGCCGGCATAGTCGTGGGCGACCTCAAGACAGCGAGCATTTCGGGTACGGACCATCTGGCCCTCATCGCCACCCTCGAGGTGCAATCCGGTGCTGTGTCCGATGCTTGATCGGAGCTTCGGTGTACCGAAAATGTCTTTAATGCTGCAGATTCTGCGGAGCATAGCCCCCAGATGTATAGAATAAATTCTATATTGGATATTTATAGAGTTTCATGCAATTTCTATACTCGTTTTCGTCCCACACCCCATAACCGTGCAGCATTAAAGGCATTTTTGGTACGGGAGCGCGGTGTGCGGAGGGCTGGACGCCCTTCCGAAGGTCGCGCAACAAGCTGCCCGCAGTTACCGACGTCTTCAAGCGCTACCATTGAGGGCAGCATCCGCACACGAAAGGTACCGTCATGCCCATAATCGAAAACGAGATCTCCCGAAAGATTACGTTCCTCGCCATCGTGTTCGTTGTCGCCCTCGTCCTGCAGAGCATCGCGGGCCGCATCATCAGGCGGATCATTTACCGGAGCAACATCCCCAAGGGGTCGATCTTTGCCAATCTTTCCCGTGCGCTCGTTTGGCTCGTCGCCCTGCTTATCGTACTGGAACCGGTCTTCGGCGTGCAGCCCACGTCCTTCATGACCGCTCTAGGCGTCACCTCGATCGCCATCTCCTTCGGCCTGCAGACCACCATCGCCAACATGATCTCGGGGCTCGGCCTCATGCTCGCGCATGTCATCGAGGTGGGCGATTGGATCGAGATCGCCGGCTATCAGGGCGCCGTCACCGACATCACCTGGCGCTCCACCATCATCAAGACGCTCATCGGCGATGTCATCGTGATTCCCAACTCGGTGCTCAACACCACGACCCTGCGCAAGATGGCACCCGCTTCGTCGCGTTCCGTCACCATATCGATCGACATCCATCCTGAGGCCGACATGGCCGAGGTGGAACGTGACGTGCGCGAATCCGTGGAGAAGGCCTGCGCACAGTGGATAGACCCCGAGCTGGGCGTCGTGCTTATCGGGCAGGGCTACGGCTCGTTCGGCTTCAGGCTCGACGTGCGCGTGGGCCTGCGTTCCATCCAAGACGGCTTGGCCGTGCGCAGCGCCATTATGGACGCCTGCTCCGGACGCCCGTGGCTGGCCCGCTGGTAGCGAGCGGGGATGCCGCGCCGTCTATGCGCGAAACTCCGTGCGCGGCGCACCCCAGAAGAAGAGCGCGACGGTGCCCGGACCGGTATGCGTGCCGATGGTCGCACCGATGGGATAGTACTCCACCCGGCCATCCATCTTCGGAAACGCAGGCTCGATCAGATTGCCCAGCGCACGGGCATCGTCGAGGCACTCGGAGTTGCTGATAAAGACCTTATCGCTATAACCCGCACCTCCCTGCGCCAGCTGGCCCATAAGCTCGAATGAACGAGCGATGGCCTTTCTTTTGGTGCGGATCTTCTCCCTAACGCCGAGCTTGCCATCCGCTTCGACGGTCATCACCGGGCAGATGCTCAGCAGCCCGCCGAAGAAGCCCGCTGCTTTGGAGATGCGCCCGCCTCGGATGAAGAACGTGAGGTCGGTCGAGAAGAACCAGTGCTGCACCTCGAGCTTGTGCGCTTCGGCCCAAGCAGCAAGCGTGTTCATATCCATGCCCTCATCGCGGAGATCGGCCATGCGATCCACGAGCATGCCGTAGCCGGAGGATGCGGCAAGCGAATCGATCACGATGATGGTACGCTCGGGAAACTCCGCAGCAAGCTCGTTGCGTGCCGTACATGCCGAGGAATATGTGCCTGAGATGCCCGACGAGACCGTCACGTGCAGGATGTCCTTGCCCTGCTCGAGCATCGGGCGCCATGCGCTCATGTACTCGCCGACGCTGACCTGGCTGGTCTTCGCCTCCGCGCCGGCGAGCATGCGGGCATAGAGCTCGGCGGGAGCGTGGGTTGCGCCGTAATCGTCCTTGCAGGGCTCTCCATCGAGCTCGTAGTTGAAGTAGACGCAGGCCACGTTGCGGCGCTTGTGCCACTCTTCGCTCATATCGCAGGTGGAGCAGCAGCTTAAGACGTATCCAGACATAGGCGGGCTCCT
>JAWRJQ010000085.1:0-38950 GCA_040307385.1 Atopobiaceae bacterium | reverse complement strand
CGGTTCCCGCCGTCGCCCATATCTGCACCGCACACGGCCTCGCCCTCGCGCCCACGGGACGAAAAGGCGAGCTCGTCACCCCGACCGGCGCTGCCCTCGCCGCCGCCGTCCGCACGCGCGCCGCGCTGCCCGCAGCCTACGTCATCAGGGCCATCGGCTACGGCGCGGGCAAGCGCGCGTACGAGATCCCCAGCGTGGTTCGCGCCATGCTCATCGATGAAGCCGCCGCGGCTGCTGCCGCGCCCAGTCTCTGGAAGCTCGAGACCGAGGTCGATGACTGCACGGGGGAGGCGCTCGGCCATGTGCTCGACCGCCTGCTGCGCGCGGGCGCCCGCGAGGCGCACTTCCTGCCCTGCTACATGAAGAAGAACCGCCCCGGCTATCAGCTCGAGGTGCTCTGCTTCGGCGAGGATATCGCCGGGCTCGAGCAGATCATCTTCGAAGACACCACCACCATCGGCATCCGTCGCAGCCCCCTGGAGCGTACGGCGCTGCCGCGCGAGGAGATCTCGCTCGAGACGCCGTACGGAACGGCGCTCGCCAAGCGCGTGGTGCTGCCGAGCGGCGAGGTGCGCATCTATCCCGAGTATACGTCCGCAGCGGCGCTCACCCGCGCCAACGACGCGAGCTATCAAGCTGTATATCAGGCCATCACCGCCGCAGCGCAGAGCAGCGAGATGCCGTAGCCGCTTCCGGGCCGACGCCGTGAGCGGCGTTACTCCACGTAGAGGTGCATGGGATAGCTTAGGTACTGCAGCGGCTCGAGCTTCTCGAGCGTGACGTACCCTGCCGGGGCGTTGAGCACGGTGGGGATGCGGTTGACGATCGTGGCGCAGGTGTGCTCCGGGGTGTCCGGCTTATGGACCTCCCAGGAGATGTCGGGCTGGCCTTCGATCCTCCAGGTGCAGAGGTCGCCGTCGTCGGGGCCGTAGATCTTGCCGATCTGGCTCGTTTCCACCACCGGGCCCTGCACGGTCGCGGTGGTGACGACGGTGCTCATGCCGATGACCTTCCCGGCGGGGATGACGTGCCCCACGATGGCGGACGGGGTGTCCGTCTCGGCGATGAAGGGCCTGTTCTCCTGCTTCACGCTCTTGACGGTCCAGCCGAACATGTTGACGAGCGCCTCGTTGGAGTTCCACACGTATGCGGGCTCGATGACCTCGGGATGGGCCAGCTTCTCCTCGAACTCCTCAGGCGTGAGATCGCAGCCGTGCGCGTTGGCGAGCGCTAGGCCGTAGTCCTCCACGTTGTAGGACACGGCGCCCACGATCCTGTCGATGCGGTTCACGGCGCCGGCGAACATGCCGATGGAGTTGACCCAGAAGACGTCCTCCATGCCGGCGCCCACCATGGTGCAGCCGTTCTCCTTGGCCAGCGCATCCAGCTTGTTGGTGAGCGCGGAGCTGGTAGTCCAGGGGTAGGTGGCTTCCTCGCAGGTGGTGATCACGTCGATGCCGCGTACGAGGCATTTCTCGGCCATGGGGTAGATGTCGGAGATGAACGATAGGAGCGTGAGGATGGCGATGTCGGGGTCGCATTCATCGAGCACCTTGTCGGCGTCGGACGAGACGGTCACGTTGGTCTTGAACCCCAGCTCGAGCGCATCGCCGAGGTCCTTGCCCACCACGTTCGGGTTGATGTCGATGGCGCCGACGACCTCGGCGCCGTGCTCGTAGAGGTTGCGGACGATCATCTTCGCCATAAGGCCGCAGCCATACTGGACGACGCGGATTTTCTCCCTGTTCATAGGTGCCTCCTTCGATTGACTGCCTTCCCGTGCATGCCTTGACGGTATCGCAAACGGGTACGCGCGGCGCTGCATGTCCGCAGGCGGCGGCTTTCCATCGGAACACGACACATTCTGCATAGGCTGCATCGCTCTCCTGCTGCGCCGGCTCGCTCCGAGCGAACCTTCCCGGGGAAGCATCATGCGATGGTGGTACCACGCGAACACGCCAGAATGGCATAATTTTCCGCTTTTCTGCCGAAAAACGGTGCCGGAAAAAACGGGGCCGCATTCACGTGCCACCTGACCTGCGCAAACGGAGGGCAGCTTTCCGCCCGATGGAGAATCGAGCCCCGAAAACGGCAGAAAAGCGGAAAATTATGCCATTCTGGCGAATCGGCGTGTATGCTTTCTGCGAATGGTATGCTGCGGCAGACGGGGACGACGGGCCCGACTGCATGAAGGATGTTGCACAGCTGTGGCGAAAATGCCGAGCCCCCCGCGACGCGATGGCCTTACGCGCGGAAGTTGAGGCTCTGATCGGCATCCTTGAGCACGACGTCGTGGGCGCCGCCCTCGACGAGCGACGTAGCGGAGACGAGCGTGATCTTGGCTTTGTCGCGCAGCTCGCACAGCGTCAGCGCACCGCAGTTGCACATCGTGGAGCGCACCTTGAGGAGCGAACCGCGCACGTTGTCGCGCAGGGGGCCCGCATAGGGCACGTAGGAATCGACGCCCTCGACGAAGGAGAGCCCCTTCTTATCGCTGCCCAGATCGTAGCGCTGCCAGTTGCGCGCACGGGCCGAGCCCTCGCCCCAGTACTCCTTCATATAGGAGCCGTTCACGCTCACGCGCCGCGTGGGGCTCTCGTCGAAACGGGCGAAGTAGCGCCCGAGCATGAGGAAGTCGGCGCCCATGGCCAGCGCAAGCGTCATGTGGTAGTCGTAGACGATGCCGCCATCGGAGCACACGGGCACGTAGACGCCCGTCTCCTCGAAATACTCGTCGCGTGCGCGGCACACGTCGATGAGCGCCGACGCCTGGCCTCGGCCGATGCCCTTCTGTTCGCGCGTGATGCAGATGGAGCCGCCGCCGATGCCCACCTTGATGAAATCGGCGCCCGCATCGGCCAGGAACCGGAAGCCCTCGGCATCGACCACATTGCCCGCCCCCACCTTGACGGCATCCCCATAGCGCTCGCGGATCCAGCTGAGGGTGATCTTCTGCCACTCCGAGAAGCCCTCGGAGGAGTCGATGCACAGCACGTCGGCGCCGGCCTCCACGAGCGCCGGAACGCGCTCGGCGAAATCGCGGGTGTTGATGCCCGCGCCCACCACGTAGCGTTTATGGTCGTCGAGCAGCTCATCGGGGTTGGACTTGTGCGAGTCGTAGTCCTTGCGGAAGACGAGGTGCATCAGATTGCCGTCGCGATCGACGATGGGCAGGGTGTTGAGCTTATGCTCCCAGATGATGTCGTTGGCGGTTTTGAGGCTGGTGCCCTCCCCGCCCACGACGAGCTTGTCGAACGGCGTCATGAAATCGGACACCCTCGTGGCGCGATCGTCGCGCGAGAGGCGGTAATCGCGGCTGGTGACGATACCGCAGAGCTTGCCGTGGGGAGAGCCGTCCACGGTAACGGGCATGGTTGAGTGGCCCGTGCGCTCGAGCAGGTCGATCACGTCCTGCAGGGTGTTTTCGGGCGTGAGCGTGGAATCGGACACCACGAAGCCGGCTTTGTACGACTTGACCTCGGCCACCATGGCCGCCTCGCTCTCGACGGACTGCGACCCGAAGATGAAGGAGACGCCGCCCTCCTGCGCGAGCGCGATGGCCATGCGCGGACCCGAAACCGACTGCATGATGGCGGAGACCATGGGGATGTTGAGCGAGATCGCGGGCTCCTCGCCGCGCTTGAACTTCACGAGCGGCGTTGCGAGCGAGACGTTCGCAGGAACGTTCTCAGCAGAAGAATACCCGGGGACCAGCAGATACTCTGAAAACGTATGGGATTCCTCGGTGAAAAACGTCGCCATGATGCTCCTTCTCTCTCTCGCGTGGTTTCACATCATTCTACCGATTTCGCCCCACCGTTGGAGCCAGTCGCAGAAATACCTTAGAGATGCTTGCCAGCCTCGAACACGGCCTCGCCCGCAGGCGTGCGCCCCATGGAGCGATCGGCCAGCGAAGAGAGCGCCTGGGAGAGATCTGCGGGCAGCGTGTCGGTGAGGAAGATGCGCTCCCCCGTTGCGGGATGGTCGAACGCGATGCTCCACGAATGGAGGAACTGGCGGTCCAGCCCCAGATTCTGCTTCTCGGTGCCTTTGCCGTAGAGCGCGTCGCCCACGAGCGGATGCGCGGCATGCCGCATGTGCACGCGGATCTGATGCGTGCGGCCCGTGTACAGATGGCATTCGAGCAGACTGTAGCCCTCATCGGCACGCCCCGCCTCGAACCGCTCGAGGGTTTTGAAGGTGGTGATGGCCTCGCGGGCATCGGGGTCGGACGACACGCACATGCGCAAGGGATCGCGGCGCGAGCGCGCGATGCCCGTCTCAACGGTTCCCTCATCCGGGGCGACGTAGCCGTGCACGAGCGTGAGATAGCGGCGGTCGAGCACGCGCAGGCGGATGAGATCCTGCAGAGCGCCCTGCGCCTCGTCAGTCTTGGCGCAGACCATGAGCCCCGTCGTGTCCATGTCGAGACGATGCACGATTCCCGGCCGCTCCTCTCCCTGGAGCATGCCCAGGTGATCGTAGCCGCAGTGCGCGACCAGCGCATTGGCGAGCGTATCGTCGATGTGGCCGGGACTGGGATGGCACACGAGGCCCGCTTGCTTGGAGAGCACGATGAGATGGTCGTCCTCGTAGCGGATGTCGAGCGGAATGACGGGGTTGGGCGCGAGCAGGCCGCCCTGCGCGAGAACCGCAGGCAACAGAGCTTGGATGCGGTCGCCGAGCATGACCTTTTCGCTCTTGGAGGTAGCAAGCGTGGAGTTAATGGTCACGGAGCCCTGTCCGATGAGCTTGGCGCATATCGAGCGCGAAGGCGCACCGTCTTGGACGGCGAGGAAGGCATCGAGGCGCATGCCGCTCGCATCGGGTCCGACCAGGGTGTCGAGCAACCGTCCTTCCGCCATATGAACCTCCCTCCTGCACCGCCATCGCGGGCGATCTATGCGCGCTCCTGCGCGCGCTCCTTCCTATCGAAGCGCAGATACAGGATGAACGTAAGTGCCAAGCCGCAGGTCACGAAGATGTCGGCGACATTGAAGACGGGAAAGTCGATGAACGTGGTGCAGAGGAAATCGGTCACGGCACCGTGGATGACGCGGTCGATCATATTGCCCACGCCTCCGCCTGCCACGCATCCCATGGAGACGGAGAGCGAAAGCGGCAGGCCGGGATCGCGCCACACGATGCCCGCCAGCACCACGAGCACGATGGCCGCGATGGCGATGAAGACGATGCCCGCGCCCGTGCCGATGGAGAAGGCCGCACCCGTGTTGTAGACGAGGCGCAGCTCCATGACATACGGGATGAAGGGGCGCGAGGCGCCCGCCGTCTGCAGGACCTCCCGCACGACCGCCTTGGTAGCCTGATCGAACAGGGTGACCAGGATCACGGCAAGCCAAAATGCCATGATCCGGGGGCCGCGATGCGCCTCGGCTGCTTCTGCTGCCACGCCGCCCCCCTATCCGATCCGCGCGGAACGGTAGGCGCGCACGGCCTCGCCGCAGCGATCGCACAGGCCGTCGGCGCCCAGCGTGCGCCAGTTCCAGCAGCGCGGGCATTTCGCGCCATGGGCGGGCAGCACGGTGCACGCCAGCTCGTCGCCCTGAGCGAGGACGACCTCGGAGCATACGAACACCTCGGCGAGATCGCATCCGTACGCGCCGGACAGCGCGTCGAAGAGCTCTGCGGGGGCCGTAAGCTCGACGCGGGCGGCCTGCGTGGACTTCTCGGGCAAGAGCTCGACGGTCGCTTCATAGGCCTTGGTGAAAGCTGCGCGAGCCTCTGCCAAGGCGTTGTAGGCAGGCAGGTACCGTGCGTAGGCCTCGCGGGCGAGCGGTGCCTCGTACCAGTCGAGCAGCGCCGCGAAGGTCTGGCCCTGGCGCATGGATTCGGGCAGGTACGCCATGACCTCGTCGGCGGTGTAGACGAGGATGGGCTGCAGATCGGAGAGCAGCAGGGAGAGCAGCGCCGCCCATACGGTCTGGGCGCTCCTGCGCTCGAAGCTGTCTGTGCCGCCGCAGTAGACGCGGTCCTTGGTCGCGTTGAGATACCCATGGGAGAGCTCGGTCACCACGAAGTCGTAGAGCGTGCGGTAGACCACGTTGAAACGGTACGTCTTGTATGCCTCGGTCACGGTGTCGTGGATCTCGCAGGTGCGGGCGAGCATGAGCTTGTCGTACGGCAGCAGCTCGTCGAAGGGCACGCCGTCGGCTGCAGGGTCGAACTGGCCCTCGAGCTCGCCGAGCAGGAACTTGAAGTTGTTGCGGAAGCTGCGATAGGCCTCGCCCACGTGGTTGAGGATCGTGTCGTCAACCGGAACGTCCACGGAGGTGTCGACCGAGGTGACCCACAGGCGCAGGATGTCGGCGCCGCGCTTGTCGCATTCGGCATTGGGATCGACCACGTTGCCCAGGCTCTTGGACATCTTGCGGCCCTGGCCGTCCATCGTGAAGCCCTGCGAGATGACCGCCTTGTAGGGAGCCACGCCATAGGCGCCCACCGATGTCATGAGCGAGCTCATGAACCAGCCTCGGTGCTGATCGGAGCCCTCGAGGTAGATGTCGGCAGGAAATGCCAGGTTGTCGCGGTGGCGGCATACGGCGGTGTGGGAGACGCCGGAATCCCACCAAACGTCGAGGATGTCGCGGCCGGGTTTGAGATGATGGCCGCCGCACGACGGGCAGATGCAGGCATCGCCCAGATACGTGGCGGGATCGTCGGTGAACCAGTGGTCGGAGCCCTGCTCGCGGAACAGCTTGATGGTGGCGTCGAGCGTATCGTCGTTCATGACCGTCTCGCCGCAATCCTCGCAGGTGAATGCTGGGATGGGCACGCCCCAATTGCGCTGGCGTGAGATGCACCAGTCGGGACGCGACTCCACCATGGAGCCGATGCGCTTGATGGCGTTGGCAGGATAGAAGCGCACCTTCTCGAGTTCGGAGAGCGCCTGGGTGCGCAGGCCCGTTTCGTCCATCGACACGAACCACTGGCTCGTGGCGCGGAAGATGACCGGGTTCTTGCAGCGCCAGCAGTGCGGGTAGCTGTGCGCGATATCCTCGTGGAGGATGAGCATGCCGCGCGCATCGAGCCACTCGATGATCGCGGGATTGGCCTCGTTGACCTCCATGCCGGAGAACGGCCCGCCGGTGCCCATGCCCTCGCCCTTATAGAAGCGGCCGTCGTCATCGACGGGCATGACCACGGGCACGCCGAACCTCATGCCGGCGAGGTAGTCGTCGACGCCGTGGCCGGGCGCGGAGTGCACGATGCCGGTGCCGTCGTCGAGCGTCACGTAGTCGGCGTAGATGAACACGCCCTCCTCGCCCTGATCGCCGAAGATGGGCTGCTTGTAGCGGTTCTCGGCGAGATCGACGCCGTTCGCGCGCCAGATCTCCCCGTCGGCGCCGCGCACGAGCGCAGCATCGTCCCAGCCGAACTTGGCGGCGCACGCCTCCCAGAGGGATTCGCCGAAGATGGCGGCGCGGCCGTCGTGCTCCACGGCTACATAAGCGGCCTCGGGGTGCAGGATCACGGCATCGTCTGCAGGGAGCGTCCACGGGGTGGTGGTCCAGATCGCCACGTCGAGCTTGCCCTCCCAGGCCTCAAGGCCTGCGGGGACGGTGGTTATCTCGAAGCGCACGAAGATCGCCGGCGACACCTCGTCGGCGTATTCGATCTCGGCCTCGGCGAGAGCGGTGTGGCAGTGGCTGCACCAATGCACGGGCTTGCGCCCCCGGTAGATGGCGCCGGAGTCGTAGATGGCCTTGAAGATCTCGATGTCGGTGGCATCGTAGTCGTTGGTGTAGGTGAGATAGGGGTTGTCCCACTCGCCGAGCACGCCGAGCCGCTTGAAGCCCGTGCGCTGGGTATCGACCTGCTCGACGGCCATGGCGCGGCACATCTCGCGGATCTTCTCGATGGGCAGCTGGCGGAACGCCTCGGCGCCGACCATATCCTCGACCTTGTGCTCGATGGGCAGACCGTGGCAGTCCCAGCCGGGTACGTAGGGCGTTTCCTTGCCCTGCATGGCCCAGAAGCGGTTGATGATGTCTTTGGAGATCTTGTTCTGGGCGTGGCCGATATGGATGGGTCCGTTGGCGTACGGAGGCCCGTCGTGGAGCACGAATCGCTCGCGGCCCTTGTTCTTCTTGAGCAGGAGCTCGTAGACGCCCGCCTCGTCCCACTTCGCGAGCCGCTTAGGCTCGTTTTGCGCAAGGTTGCCGCGCATGGGAAAGCCCGTGGAGGGCAGGTTGGTCGTTTCCTTGTATTCGTTAGCCACGCTCTACCTCTCTTTTCCGACACGAGAAAAGCGCCCGCCCCTGAGCTGGGACGAAGCGCCTTGGAGATGCTCCGATTTCGCCACCCAGCGTGCGGAACCCGCAGTACTCGGCTGACCTGTGTCGGCGGTCATTCCGGCGACGTCTACTGGCGCATGCACGCGTTCGGGCCGCTGCTCAGGGGTGATACCGCATGGGCGCAAGTGCGGGATCTCAGCCGCCCCGCTCTCTGTGACTCGCGCGAATCCACACGACGTGTCCCCGTCAACGCACTGATCGGATATTGTAGCACATCCGCAGAGAAATGGCACTCCCTCCATCTGCCCCTGCGCGCCAGCCCTCTCCGCAGCAGCAAAGGATGTTTGCCGCACACGTCTTCGGTTAATCTTTTTAATAATCGTTCTACCTGCAAAAATGCCGTCCTCGCCACACAAGTATTGAGGTTATGCGGCAAGGGCGGGCCGCCTTCCGCGATTGCGGTCCGAAACCGCCATCGTCTAGAATACAGGCCATCTATGATTTGAAGGAGAAGGGGACGCATGGCAGGCTACGCCGACATCAACGCCGAGGCGATCGGCCGCTGGATCGACGAGGGCTGGGAATGGGGTACTCCCATCTCGCACGAAACCTATCTGCGCGCCTGCTCAGGCGATTGGGAAGTCAAGCTCACCCCCGTCAAGGCGGTGCCGCGCGCGTGGTTCGGCAATCTGTGCGGCGCGCGGGTTCTGGGGCTCGCCTCGGGCGGCGGCCAGCAGATCCCCATCTTCAAGGCTGCGGGCGCCGAGGTCACCGTGCTCGACTACACGCCTGCCCAGCTTGCAAGCGAGCGTATGGTAGCCGAGCGCGAGGGATACGAGATCGAGGCTGTCCGCGCCGACATGGCCAAGCCCCTCCCCTTCCCGGACGCCAGCTTCGATGTCGTGTTCAACCCGGTGTCGCTCTGCTATGTACGCGAGGTCGAGCCCATATGGCGCGAGGTTGCCCGCGTGCTTGTTCCAGGCGGCATGCTGCTCACGGGACTCAGCACCATCATCAACTACCTCGTGGATAACGACGAGAACGCAATCTGCTGGAGCATGCCCTTCGACCCGCTTGCCAACCCCGACCAAGCAGCCTACCTCGCCTCGGACGATGCGGGCATTCAGTTCAGCCATACCTTGGACGAGATGCTCGGCGGCCTTCTGCGCGCCGGCTTCGCCATCGACGACCTGTACGAGGACACCAACGGCGAGGGGCGCCTCCACGAGATGAACATCCCCGCCTACCTCGCCGTACGCGCCGTCAAGAAATAGCGCCAAAGCGGCGCGTGCGGCCGCATCGTATGATTTTTCATAACGCTTGCATAAAAGCCGTCCATGCGCCTGCATGCGGACGGGATAATGGAGATGCAGACGTGCCACCGCGAGCAGATGAGGTGGAGATGACACCCGACCAGCGCAAATACCTCACGCTTCTCTCCGAGAAGTTCCCCACCATCCAAACCGTCTACACCGAGATCATCAATCTCGAGGCCATTCTCAACCTGCCGTCCGCCACCGAGCACTTCATGAGCGACGTGCACGGCGAATACGAGGCCTTCTACCACATCCTCAACAACTGCTCGGGCGTCATACGCGAACGCGTGGGCCGCATCTTCCGCTTCGAGCTCACGCTCGACGAGCAGGCCGATCTCTGCACCCTCATCTACTACCCCCGGCAAAAGCTCGCCCGCATGCGCGAGGAAGGCGTCGCCAGCGAGCAGACCCTCGCCATCACCCTCATGCGCCTCATGCGCCTCGCGCGCCACCTCTCATACGCCTACACGCGCTCCAAGGTCCGCAAGGCCATGCCCGTGGCCTACGCCTTCATCATCGACGAGCTCCTGCACGCCACCCACGACGAGCGCGCCACACGCCAGGCCTACCACAGCCGTATCGTCGATTCCATCATCGAGACGGGATCGGCCGACGACTTCATCGTCTCCGCATGCACGCTGATCAAGCGCCTCGCCGTCGACCGCCTCCATATGGTAGGCGATTTCTTCGACCGCGGGCCGCGCGCCGACGCCATCATCGACCAGCTCCGCTCCTACCACTCCGTCGACATCCAGTGGGGCAACCACGATGTGATGTGGATGGGTGCCGCAGCGGGCTCCGAAGCCTGCATCGCGAGCGTCATCCGCACCAACATCCACTACGGCACCCTCGACATCCTCGAACGCGCATACGGGGTGAGCCTTCGCGAGCTCTACCTCTTCGCCGAGAGCACCTATCATGCAGACGACGGCATGACCAGCGTGGAGAAGGCCGTCGACGTGATCCTCTTCAAGCTCGAGGGCCAGCTCATCAAGCGCCACCCGGATTGGGAGATGGACGATCGCCTGCTGCTGCATAGGGTCGATAGAGAGCAGGGAACCGTCGAGATCGGAGGCGCCGTCCATGCGTTGCGCACGCGCGAGTTCCCCACCGTCGACGCTGCGGACCCCTACGCCCTTTCCCGCGAGGAGCAGGAGGTCATGGCGGGCATCGTCGAGAGCTTCCGCGCATCCAAACGGCTCAAGAGCCATATCGGCTTTCTCTACGAGCACGGCGCGGTCTACCTCATCCGCAACGGCAACGTGCTCTTCCACGGCTGCATGCCCATGGAGGAGGACGGCAGCTTCGCGCGCATCCGCCATCAGGGCACGCAGTACGAGGGGCGCGCCTATTTCGATCTCGTCGACAGAATCGCGCGCCGCGCCTGGTCGCAGCGCGACATCGAGGCGCTCGACTGGATGTGGTACCTGTGGTGCGGGCGCTACTCCCCCATGTCGGGCCGCCTCGTCAAAACCTTCGAGCACGCCTATCTCGAGGATCAAAGCATGTGGAAGGAGCCGCAGGACCCCTACTACGAGCTCACGAAAAGCCCCGAGGTATGCGACATGATCCTCGCCGAGTTCGGGCTCTCCGGCCCGCACTGCCACATCATCAACGGACATACGCCCGTCCATGTGGGCGCCGGCGAAAGCCCGCTTAGGGCGGGCGGACGTCTCATCGTGATCGACGGCGGTTTTTGCCGCGCCTACCACAAGCGCACGGGTATCGCAGGCTACACGCTCATCTCCGACCCGTCCGGCATGCGCATCAAAGCGCATCGACCCTTCGCCAGCATCGATGATGCGCTCGACTCGAACGCCGACATCCTCTCAGAGGACGACCGTTTCGAGATCGAGGAAGAGCCGCTGCAGGTGAAGGACACCGACACCGGCGACACCATCCGGACGCAGATCGCCGATCTGCGCGCCCTGCTCGACGCCTATCGGTCGGGCGACCTCAAGGAGCGCGGCAACGGCTGATCGCAGCGTGCGTCCTCAAAATAATCGACTGCGGTTCATTTCCCGTATTGATGCTGTTCTCGATAGGCATCCGGCCTGTTCATAGGCTATGCGGTGGCAAAGAAGCGGGGCAGCCGGGCTGCCGGCATCGTGTCGAACCTCGCTTTCCTCCCCTACCTCATCCCGTCGATGAGCTTCGGCGCCGTCTATCTCGCCCTGTCCTACACGAAGGGCTTCACCTGGCTGGACGGCTCGTACTTCCTGCTCTTCCTGGTGGGCGCCATCAAGTTCATGCCGTTCGCGTCGCGGACGGGTACGAGCGCGATGATGCAGCTCTCCGGAGAGATAGAGGAGGCGGCCATCATGATGAACGTTCCCTGGTGGAAGCGCATGGCGAAGGTGCTCTTCCTCATCCAGAAATCGAGCTTCATCAGCGGATACCTGCTGCCGTTCATTTCCTGCATGAGGGAGATGTCGCTGTTCGTGCTGCTCGTGCCGAGCTACACCACGCTCGTCACGACCGTGCTCCAGGAGTACAGCAGAACGGGCCTCTCGCAGGCTGCCAATGCCATCAACCTGCTGATCATCGTGGTTGCGCTGGTCATCCAGTTCGTAGTGAACAAGCTGACGGGCGCAAGCATCGACAAGGGCGTAGGAGGAAACTAAGATGCCGAAGATCGTACTTGGACACGTGACGAAACGCTTCGACAGATTCGTTGCGGTGGAAGACCTCGACATGGTCATAGAGGATCGGGAGTTCATCACGCTGCTCGGGCCCTTCGGCTGCGGAAAGACCACGACCCTGCGCATGATAGCGGGTCTTGAGATGCCTACGGAAGGAAGGATAGCCCTAGGCGACGACGTGGTGTTCGATGCGGAGAAGGGCATCAACGTCTCTCCGGGCAAACGGGATATCGGCTTCCTCTTCCAGAACTACGCGCTGTGGCCGCATATGACGGTCTATCAGAACATCGCATTCGGCCTTGAGAACCTCAAATGGCCGAAGGAGGATGTGAGGAAACGCGTCGGAGAGATGCTCGCGATGCTCAAGATCGAGCAGTTCGAGAAACGTTATCCGAGCGAGCTCTCCGGCGGCCAGCCGCAGCGGGTCGCCATTGCCAGAACGCTGGCGCCCAAGCCGAAGGTCCTCTTCATGGATGAACCGCTGTCGAACCTCGACGCCAAACTGCGTCTCGAGATGAGGGCGGAGCTCAAGCGCCTGCATGCGGATACCGATTCGACCTTCGTGTACGTCACCCACGACCAGCCCGAAGCCATGACGCTCGCCACGAGGGTGTGCCTGATGAAGAACGGCGTCCTGCAGCAGTATGCGCCTCCGCTCGAGGTATACGGCAATCCGGCGAACCTGTTCACCGCCGATTTCGTCGGGAACCCGACGATGAACTTCATCCCGGCCACGGCGCGCAAGCTCGACGACAGGCGGACCGAGGTCGAAGCGCTCGGCGGAACGCTGGTCTTCATGAGCCCGGAGGCCCTCGGAGAGCTTGCGGAAGGCGATGGCAACGCGGTGCTCTGCGTGAGGCCGGAGTTCCTGCGCCTAGGGTCGGGCTCGCACCGGGGAACGGTCTACGCCACGCTGCCGGCAGGCATGGAGACCACGGTGAAGATCGAGGCCCTCGACGGGCAGATCCTAACGTCCGTCGAGTTCGGATCGGTGGACTACGACCAGAACAGCGAGATCGACTACAAGATCTCCGGAAACGGCATCATCCTCTTCGACAGGCAGAGCGAGAAGAACATCGGAAGGGGCGTCGCGGCCCTCTAGGCGACAACGGCACAGGCCCGCAATCCGCCCGCAAGGCGCAACCGGGAACGGCATGGTTCAGGCAGCCATGCCGTTCTCTGCTGGGTATACTTGGTGGTGCAGGCCGCTCCAACTGCCTGCGAACGGTTCGGCATCCTCAAGGAGCGCAACCGAAGCAGAAATCTAAGCCGTATGCGCTGAGATTTTCTGTGAAGAGCGTATCGAATGGACGCCGAAGGGTATGACCGTACACAAAGGCACATCGTGCACCGACTGTCTCCAAGGAAACGGCTATGAAAAAAGATATGGACAATCAGAAGAAGCGCCGCTCGATGCTCATATATTTCATCGTTGCA
This sequence comes from Atopobiaceae bacterium, assembly GCA_040307385.1. Classification (GTDB taxonomy): domain Bacteria; phylum Actinomycetota; class Coriobacteriia; order Coriobacteriales; family Atopobiaceae; genus RUG721. The sequence continues at coordinate 25,300 of JAWRJQ010000085.1, read as the reverse complement.
GCCGTCGTGTATATGGTGGCCTCGGGATGGATCTTCCCGCAGATCAGAAGTCAGAGCATCACTGCGGTCGACTACAGCACCTTCATCTCCGACGTTGAGGCGGGCAAGGTCGTCAAGGTCGATTACAACACCGGTACCAATATGATCCGCTTCACCGAGGGCGAAGGCGACGACGTGAGGGTCTTCGAGACCACGGCCTTCCCCAACGACACCACGCTCGTGCAGACGCTCAGGGATGCGGGCGTGGACTACGGGGCAACCATCCCCGACACCTCCAACAACATCTGGATCTACATGCTCCTCGTCTACGGCCTGCCCCTGCTCTTCTTCTTCGGCGGAGCATTTCTGCTCAACAGACGTCTCAAAAAGCAGATGGGCGACGACAACTCCATGAACTTCGGGGGCGGCGGCTTCTTCGGAGGCGGCATGGGGGGTCTCGGCAAATCCAACGCGAAGATGGTCAAGGGCGAGGAGACGGGCGTCACCTTCAACGACGTTGCCGGCCAGGACGAGGCCAAGGATTCGCTCGTCGAGATCGTCTCGTTTCTCAAGAACCCCGGCAAATACACCGCCATCGGTGCACGCTGCCCGCGTGGCGCGCTGCTCGTAGGCCCTCCGGGAACCGGCAAGACGCTGCTCGCCCGAGCCGTGGCCGGCGAGGCGGGCGTTCCCTTCTTCCAGATCTCGGGTTCCGAATTCGTGGAGATGTTCGTGGGACGCGGGGCCGCCAAGGTGCGCGACCTGTTCAAGGAAGCCAGCGAGAAGGCCCCCTGCATCGTGTTCATCGACGAGATCGACGCCGTGGGCAAGCGCCGTGACACGGGCCTCTCCACCAACGATGAGCGCGAGCAGACCCTGAACCAGCTCCTCTCCGAGATGGACGGCTTCGACAACCAGAAGGGCGTCGTGGTGCTCGCCGCCACCAACCGCCCCGAAACGCTCGACCAGGCGCTCCTGCGCCCGGGACGCTTCGATCGCCGCATCCCCGTGGAGCTCCCCGATCTCGCCGGTCGCGAGGCGATTCTCAAGATCCATGCCGATGACGTCAAGATGGAGCGCGGCATCGATCTCACCACCATCGCCAAATCCACGCCGGGCGCATCGGGCGCCGATCTCGCCAACATCATCAACGAGGCGGCGCTGCGCGCCGTGCGTAACGGTCGTGCGCGCGTGAGCCAGGATGATCTCGTCGAGTCGGTGGACGTGGTCATCGCGGGCGAGAAGAAGAAGTCCACGGTGCTCTCCGAGCATGAGAAGGAGGTCGTCTCCTACCATGAGACCGGCCACGCCATCGTGGCGGCCATGCAGAAGGGTTCGGCTCCCGTCACCAAGATCACCATCGTGCCGCGCACCTCGGGCGCGCTCGGCTTCACCATGCAGGTCGATGAGGACGAGCACTTCCTCACCACACGGCAGCAGGCAAAGGACAAGATCGCCGTGCTCTGCGGCGGCCGCGCGGCAGAAGAGCTCATCTTCGGCGAGATGACCACGGGCGCCAGCAACGACATCGAGCGAGCCACGCAGCTCGCGCGCGCGATGGTCACCCAGTACGGTATGAGCGACAAGTTCGGCATGGTTGCTCTGGGCCAGCAGCGCAACCGCTATCTGGGTGGCGGCGCGGAGCTCACCTGCTCCGAGGGCACGGCGCAGGAAATCGACGCCGAGGTGCAGCGGATCGTCGAGGAGGGCCATCAGGCCGCGCTCAAGACGCTGCAGGAGAACCGCTTCAAGCTGCATGAGATCGCGCATTACCTGCAGCGCAAGGAGACCATCACCGGCGAGGAGTTCATGAATATCCTCACCCGTGACGACGGATTCGCTCCCAAGCTCGCTGCGATGCAGTCCGACTGATCCCGCACACTCGCCCCGCCCGGGGATACTCCCCCCATGGGGGATACTCCCCGGACGGGCAAGGCGTCTATGCGACGGGATCGAAGGACTCGACGATGAGACCCGCGAGCTCGAGCGTGTACTCGCGAGCGCCCGAGCACGAAACGTAATAGCACGCGCCGTCGCCGACGATTATAAACTGAATCAACGTCGTGCCGCCGCCCCACTCGCATTCGATGAAATAGGAGCTGAGGCCGCATGCGAACTCCTGGGTGCCGGACTTGATCGATTCCACGCTTGAGTCCGCCTCGTCCCTCTCATAAATCGCGCTGGCAAGCGCCATGGCGAACTCATCGTCGGTGCCGCTGAAATCCACTTCTTCGCGGAACGCTACGCGCATCGTGATCATGTATCCCGATTCGTCGCCCCACCCCAGCGCATCGTCCTCGATGCCGTCCGGCGGTTCGATTGCATTCCACGTGTCGGGAATGTCGATGAATCCCATCCTCTCGCTACCGACCCGCCTGAGGTCAGCCGCCGCTTCCGGGAGGCTGGTGAGTGTGGAAAGCGAGGTGCCGTCGGTGAATGAGACGCGCTTCTCCGCATCGAGCGAGCTGCCCTCCCTCCTGAGGAAGATTATCAGGTTGATCCCGTTGTCTGCGATCTCGAAAAGCGTCAGATTATCCACGCTGTTGGCGTTCGAGCGGGCAATGTAGACGGAGAGGCCCTCGCCGAAGGGATGTGCCGAATAGGTGCTGTTGTCGCGCGCGACCAGCCTCACGATCCTTTGGATCGTATCCAAGTTCGCAGGTGCGGCGGCAGACCCCTCGAAACGGAAGCAGTATACCTCGCTATCGCCGTCGGCTGCACCTAAGTAGTACGTTAACTCAGCGCCCATTTCTGCGAATCCGCCGATGCTCACCGTAGAAGTGATCGCGTCAAGGTCCTCTTTTTTGGAATACACCTCGTATGTACCGTCCGCATTGTCGAAGACGAAGAAGCCGAACCGCACCTCCTGCGCGCTCGAGCTGAGTTCGCCCGTCCCGGTCGGCGTGCCGGTCATCGCATCCAGCTTGCCGGGCTCGCGCTGCTCCATGTCAACGATTCCCGCGCGGCCGCAGCCGGTCAGAAGGACGGCGAGCATGCCTGCGAGAAGAACCGGCATAAGATGATGCGTGCGTTTCTCCATGATCTGAACCTCCTCGGCAATCCTCCCCACCCGGAGATGCTCCCCCATTGGAGTGCGAACAGGGCATGGTACCAAAACGGCTTATTCCTGCGGATTTTGACACCAGAACTCCTTATTCCTTAGGAGCAAGGAGTTTTAGGGGATCGGACCGCAGGAATAAGGCGATTCCGTGCCACGGACGAGAAGCGCACGGAACCGCAGAGCCCCCACTCGGGGATACTCCCCCATTGGGGGATACTCCCCGAGTGGGTGAAGCATCTAAGCGGCGGGATCGAAGGACTCGATGATGAGAACCGCGAGCTCGAGCGTGCTTTCTGGAAGACCCTCGCATGCGACGTAGTAGCACACGCCGTCGCCTGCGATATGGAACTGTATCAGGATGGTACCGTCATCCCACTCGGATTGGATGACATAGGATTTGAGACCGCACGCGAACTCCTGGGTGCCGCCGTTAACCGAATCCACACGGGGATTCGCTTCAAGCGAATCATATGCGTTTTCTGCAATCGTCAGGGCAAGCTCATCGTCGGAGCCCTCGAAACCCACCTCATCACCGACCGTGCCGAGCAACGTAACCACATGGCCCGATCCATCGGTATACTGCGGCATCTCGGGGTCGGCGTAATCTATATCATAGAAAAGCCCCCAGTTCCGTGGGGGAGTAAGTGGTTTTTCCCTTTCCGTCAGTACAACAAGTGCCAACCTATCGCGTGCTCGCCAAAACCTCCTTTTTTGAAAAAAATTATGAAGAAGATGTAAAAAGCGCTCGGCTGAATAAAGTTCAACCGAGCCCCGGAATGTGACACATCCTAATCCTACATCGTATAATTCATGGTCGAGGGCATAAAACGCTCAAGCACATACAGGCTTCTGCTTCGGCGGTGTCTGCATCAACGCCCGCATTAGTCAATCGTCTTGCAAAATATTGGTGGCGTTCATACATTTTTTTCGCGACTTCCCGCCCCAAGGCTGTCAGGTGCAGGGAGTAATCATCATCCATCGCGAGAAAGCCGCCCTCACGCAACAGCTTCGTTGCGTGACTGACGCTGGGTTTTGTTACGCCCATATATTCCGCCACATCAACAGAGCGCACGACACCTCTTTCCTGTTGGAGAATATAAACCGTTTTCAAATAATCCTCTCCTGCCTTATAAAGTTTCATTATGGCCTCCTATCAAGAAAGACTCCATCCAGCAGAGCGGTTTCGTATTGTTACAAAGTCCCGATATGCACCCGGCTGTTTTAAAAGCTCGTCGTGTGTTCCCTGCTGGTTGATTTTCCCGTCGGCAATTACCAAAATTTGATCTGCGGCCTGGATTGTGTTGAGCCGGTGGGCGATCACAAGCAAGGTTTTTCCCTTGACCAGCTCTGAAATGGCCTCCTGTATGTAGCTTTCATTATCAACGTCTACGCTGGCTGTGGCCTCGTCGAGAATAACAATCGGCGCATCCTTCAAGATGCATCTTGCTATGGAAATTCTTTGCTTCTCGCCGCCGGAGAGTGTAGCGCCACCTTCACCGATCACGGTCTGAAAACCATCGGGCAGTTTCATAATGAAATCGTAACAACGGGCTTTCTTTGCCGCTTCTATGATCTCCTGTTCGGTAGCGTCAGCTTTTCCCATCAGGATGTTGTTATAAATCGTATCCTCGAACAGATACACTCGCTGGAAAACCATACTTATCTGATCCATTAGGACACCCATCGGCAGGGCCCGTATATCCACGTTGCTGACAGAGATTACGCCCGACTTTACATCCCAAAACCGGGCAAGCAGGCTTGCAATCGTGGTCTTGCCGGAGCCGCTTTGTCCTACCAGCGCAGTCATGGTGTTAGGCTTCAACACAAAACTGACATCATGCAGCACATCATGATCTCCATAGGAAAAAGACACATGATCGTATCGGATTTCCATTTCAGAGCCATTTTCCGGCAATGTCTGTTTACCATCATTGGGCAGCGGCATTTCTCCCATAACCTCATCCAGACGATCTAAACAACTTTCCATGATCGTTAAGTTAGCGGATTCCCCGAAAAGTGATTTCAGGGGATTGAAAACCTCCAGTACAAACAGAAGCATCCCCATTACATAGGTCAAAGAGAGGTCGCCGCTTGTGAACATGAGAACTCCGCAAATCAGAATACCCGCGATCCCGATTCCATAAAGGCAATTCAGCCCGGTCATCCACGGAGCAATCCTTTCCTCAAATTCAATGTTTTTATCTCTGGATTGTTGAAAGTTACCGCTTAATTCTTTGGACTTTTCTCCCAAAAGGTTGTAGCTCTTGATAACGCCGATCCCCTCAACAAATTCCAACACAGCCTCGGTCAAACTTTCGTTTTGTTCTTGTCGCTTTGATGCTTCCAGCATGGAAACGTGCCCCATTTTCTGTGCGAGGAAAACGGCTAAAATTGAAGTGAGAAGTGCAATCAACCCAATCCGCCAATCCAGCGCAAACATAAACACGACAAGTATTATTGCAGAAAAGGCATACGTCATAATGTTTGCAATCTTCTGCATGACGTGTTCCTCTACATAGAGCATATCGCTTGACAGCACGGAGCTGATCTTGCCAATATTCCCCTCCGTGAAGTACCCCATCGGAAGCCGTCGCAGATGGTTTCCAAGCTCCAAGCGTTTGTCCGCAAACAGCAAAAATCCAGCTCCGCTTTGCAGCCTGTCGCTGATGTGATAAACAAGGATTTGCGCAAGCAGGGTGACGACAACAATGGCGCCCAGTATCAGGCAATCTCTTGTCTCCATCGTGCCGTAATAGAGCCCGCTGATTACCAGCATGGCGTAAAAGATAGGCATTTTGGATAAGATCGCTTCCAGAACGGAGAATAGAAAAGCAAGCTGGATACGGCCTCTGTATTTGCCCGAAAGTTTTAATATGCGTGAGATCATGGATAAAATCATCGTTCCCCCTCCTTTGCAATCCCCCATTCTATGCTTTTCATATGGGCATCCCAGAGTTTTTTATACTCGCCGCCGAGCGTAAGCAATTCCCGATGTGTGCCGCGCTCTACGACAGAACCTTCCTTCAAAACGCATATTTGTCCTGCGTTTACAATGGTGGAAAGACGGTGGGCAATCATAATCAGGGTTTTCCCTTTGATAAATTCCGACAAAACAGACGCGATTTTCGTCTCACTTTCCGGATCGGCAAAGGCAGTAGCTTCGTCAAGGACAATAATTGGCGCATTTTTAAGGATAGCTCTCGCAAGCGTGATGCGCTGCTTTTCGCCGCCTGATAGCCGATTCCCAGCGTCCCCTGCAAGCGCCTCAAATCCTCCGGGGAGCTTTTCGATAAAATCGCATTGCGCTTTCTTTGCTGCCTCCACGACCTCCTGATCTGTGGCGTCCGGCTTGCCAAGCCTGATATTTTCCATCAGGCTCATGTTGAACAGAAAATTATCCTGCGACACATAGGACACCAACTCGTTAAGGGCTTTCAAACTCATGTCGCAGATGTTTTGCCCGCCAACGGAAATCTGTCCGTCGTTTACGTCGTAGTAGTGGATCAGGAGCTTTGCCAGTGTACTTTTTCCAGACCCGGACTCACCGACAAGCGCAGTTGATGTTCCCTGCTCTATGGACAGGTTGATATGGTGGAGAGTTTCTTTTTCCCCGTAGCCAAAGGAAACGTCCCGATATTCGATCTTATAATCTGTGCCGTGAAATCCATCCCCGCTTTCCTTGAGCGGAGGATTATCCATGATTTTTTTCCAATTCTTTAATCTTGTAGGTGATCTGGGGAAACATGGGGGTAAAGGAAACCGCACGCAGCAGAGGAATACCGAGGCTGATGGACAGGCACAGCACCAGCACATATTCAGACAGCCCAACATAGCCGGACAGCACCATCCATGAGCCGATAGGGAGATTTGCAAGAAGCGTACAGGGGAAGATTGCGCCATAAACAGCCATCAGCGGCCAGCAAGCCTTATACCATGCAAGCGTGAAATCCCGGTGATTGACTACCGATTTTTTCAGCTTTTCGTAGGACTCGCTTGACTTGTTGAATACCTTTACGACTTCCATCCCGTTCACATACTCGATAATGGCGTTGTTCATGAATTGCCCTGCTTTATAGTAATTGCCCATCCGCTTCATGCCGATAGCGTACATGGCCTTCATTGCAAGCGTCCCAAGCGGGACCGTAACAGCAGTCAGAAACGTCAGCTTCCAATTCAAAACAAAGAGAAATATATAGACGATAATGACGCCGAGTACATTCGCTGTGCCTTCCGGGATGCCATGGGCAAGCAGCATTTCCAAACTGTCAATATCGTCAACAAATAGTTTTTTCAGCGTTCCTGTCCCTTTTTCCTCGATCACGCCGAGAGGCAGCTTTTCCAGCCTCCCTTGCAGGGCTATACGCAAATTCATCAACGTACCATAAGCCGCTTTATGCGAAAGGGCAAGCCCCCTTGTGTATAAAAAAGAATGGCTCACGAGAGAAAGAAGTACGCCGGCAGAGCAAAGCAACAGAAAACCCGGCGTGATTGTATGCTCGTCAATCACTCTATGAATGATCTGATAGATAAAAATAAACGGCGCTGTTTGAAACAATACGGACAGCAGCAATACCAGAACGGAAAACATCGTTTTGGTATTGTTTTCTCCCCCGTAGTAAAAAACTTTTTTCAACATGGCGTTCCCCCTCCTTCTATGCCATTTGGAAGAATTGTTTTAGCTTTGGCAACGTAACCTGATTCAGAGCATAGTCCTCAACAAGCCGCCCATGATCCAACCGGAGGACTCTCTTACAAGTATTCAGGAGCAGTTCGTAATCGTGTGTAATGACAAATACGGCAATCCCTCTTTGCGTCATTTCCTGCATCAAATTTCCGACCCGTTTCATATTTTCAGCGTCAAGGCCACTTGTCGGCTCGTCAAATACGACCAGTTTCAGATCCCGCATATAGGCTGCGGCAATCACGACGCGTTGCTTTTGTCCGCCGGAGAGAGACGCCGGGTGCCTGTCACGATATTCCGTCAAATTCAACAGGGAAAGAACTTTATCCGCCTCCTCGGTCAACGATGGCGTTTCCCTGATCCCCAAAGTCAATTCATCCGAAACGCTTTCAGAAAACAACTGATACTCCGTGTCCTGCATGATGAAATAGGACAGAGGGATTCTCTGTTTGCAGGCAATTTTTCGATCCGAGAAAAACACCGCACCGCTTTCCTCTTTCAGAAGTCCGCAAAGCACTTCCGCAAGCGTGCTTTTTCCGGCTCCATTATGCCCGATGATGCCGACAACGCCGCCCATTCCCTGAAAACTGATATTCGATAGCGATAGGGTAGGCTTCTTGTAGTGAAAACACAGTTTTTCCGCGCGTATGGATGTCCCCCCGAGCTTGTCCATGTGCGCTGGAAGCGGGAGCCTCCCCGGATCAAGGCAACGGAGTCCCAATCTTTCCAATTCTGAATCGGAAAGAGCAAAAAACTCCTTTGACCGGTACTCTTTTGTGATGGTGCCGTTTTCTAAATAGCAAACCCTGTCAACCAACCCTTTCAGGTAATAAAGGCGGTGTTCAGACAATATGACAGTCGCTCCCGACTCTTTTAGAAGCATAAGCGCCTGGGCAAGCTCCCTTGTACCCTCCGCGTCCAGATTGGCCGACGGCTCGTCGAACACATAGATTTCCGGAGAAAGAGCATAAGCTGACGCAATAGCAACCCGCTGTCGCTCGCCGCTGGACAATTCAAACAGGCTTTTCTCCCGCAGATGACAGATCCCTAACCTCTCAATCGCGGCATCCACGCGGGAAACCAGATCATCATGGGGGATTGCCATGTTTTCACAGGCAAAGGCAACCTCGGATACCATATCAGTAGTAAAAAATTGCGATCTTGGGTCTTGAAATACCGACCCTACGATCTCCGCGAGCTTGCTGAGATCTGTTTTTGCGCTGTCTTGTCCATTGATAAAGACCTTTCCTGTCATGGTTCCCTCAAAAAAGTGAGGAATCAAGCCGTTGATACAGCGCGTAACCGTTGTTTTTCCGCATCCGCTGCGCCCGCAAAGCAAGACAAATTCTCCGGTTTTTACAGACAAATCGATGCCGGATATACCGTTGCTGTCGGTATCGTCATACCGATAGCTCACATTCTGAAACTCAATCATTCCCTGCGTCCCTCTACTTTGGCAGGAGGCCGTGGGCGGTCAGAATAAAAACCAGCGTGATTAACGCGGAATACCCTGCCGCCCATGTAACGTCTCCAAGGTGTAAGCGTATGTTGTGGTAAGCTGTCCTCGTCTTATGGCTGCCAAGCCCTCTTGTCAAAGCCGAGGCTGATAACTCATCCGCAATTTTGATGCTACGCATAAGAAGCGGCACCATCACATATTCTGTGGTCAAAAGCGGACGTTTCATAACGGAAGTAAACGAAAGGCCGATCCCGCGCATTTTCATTGTATTTTTTATGCTGCGGAACTCGGAACGTATCGTTGGCATAAAGCGGAGCGTGACAGCCAGCGGAATGATAATGCTTAACGGCAATCTCATTTTTTCCATTGACACAATAAAATCGCTGATCTTCGTTGTATTTACAAGCCAACTTCCCAGCATCACAACCGGAATCATCCGCAGGATCAGAAACGTCAACATTCCCAATATCATACCCAAAGGCGATGCTCCCAGGCGAAACGACAGGCCGCTCACGGCAAAAGCGACTAGAAAAACCGCTGACAAACGGATAACAGTCCGATATTGCCGAAACCAAAGCAGGATAACTGCCGATGAAAGGAAAGCAACGAGGATTAGCTCATTGCTTCCTGTAAAGAACGAGAGGAACCCCGCTTCAATGATAATTAGCAACTTGATACGGACATCTAAGTTTCTTTCTTTGATTGATCTCGTACTCGATGCCATTACTTGACAATTCCCGCTTTGACAAAATGCTTTTTCAAAACAACCTTACCTAAAAATCCTCCGATCACAGCGCCAACCGCCGTCGCAAGCAACACAAGCCAAAACATTCCACCGCCCAGCAGTTCCGCAAGGCTTTCATAGTATGCGGCAGTTTCAGCAGGGTAGGCGCTGATGTAGGCGTCCTTAAACCACACGAGAGGCGCAAACGCAGCCACCGGGAAGCCGACCATATACACTACAAACGCAATCAGCATAGCCGTAAATCTCTGTCTGCCGATCACGGCCAGAATGACCTCCGCAAGAATGGCGAAAACAGCGACCACCGCGACGCTCGGCCACCAATGACCCATCAGGATCATAACAAGGCAGAAGACAATCCCAAGAATCAAAGCTGCACCGCCCTTACGTACTTTGGCAAGAAGCAGCATATACACAATGCCAAGCGGGACAGCAAGGATCGCGTTGGTAAACAGCCACCCGATAGGCGTACTCCCCGCAAACATTCCGATTACGACATACACCACCGCAAAGACGGCGCTTAAAATACCAATCGTAATGAGATCGCGTACTCCCAGCTTTTCTTTTTCCATGATGAAATCCTCCTCTGTTTGTAAATAAAATAAAAAGTGCATCGGCAGTATGTGCCAATGCACTTAGGTTAGACTTGTCTAACTTAAATTTCTATGTCCGATCAGGTTTCTATATTGTTCAATCGGTTTTTCGCATCAGATCATATACACTCGCTCGGATGAAAACCAAATTTTTTTGTAAAGGCTTTAGAAAAACTGCTGCTGCTTCCGTAGCCCACAAAGTCAGCCACTTGTGTGACGCTCATATCTTTCGTTTCCAACAAGACTCTCGCTGTCTCCATCCGTTTGTCCAGCAGATAAGTATAGACCGGTTTCCCATAGATATAACGAAAGCCTTTTTTCAGTTTGGTTTCATTCAGCAATACGCTTCGTGACAGTGCCGAAATCGTTACAGGAACTGACAAGCTGCTGTCCAGAATTTCCTTTGCCTGATTAATGCTTTCTATATCCGTTCTGGACAGATTGACAGGGGCTTTACGCACACTTTCTCTCTCTAAACTTGCGTTCATGCAGGCCGCCACCAGTTCAACAGCTTTACTCTCCAGATACATGGCCTTTATGGAGCCTGTGTAATCACAGCGAAGCGCCTCCGAAAGAATCACTCTTGTTTCGGGAGGAAGCAGGTATTTAGCGGGCGCATAATTCGGATACAGATTTCCGAAAAGGTTTTGTCCTTGCTCCGTCTCGTCAAAGTATCTATCGAAAATTTCAGGGCTTAAATAGAGAGTAACGCCTTGATAATGCTTGTCTTTGTGATAGATGCCGGTTTCATTGATGTTATACGCACGATATAATATTCCGTAATCCTTTTCTAACTCCATTGTTTTTCCGCTGGTAGTTTCGCGCCAAGAGACACTTTCACCGAGGCACAGCATCAGAATATAGACATCCCCTTGCGTTTTGCCGGAAAGTTCAATGTCACGGTGGGGCTTCATATCGTGCAGGCACATTTCGATTGATTTTCCCAATGGGATACGTCTGCTTAACCCGGTGCCAAATTCAGCAGGGACGTGGAAGCATTTCTCATTGGAAAAATTTTTCGGATGGAGAATATCTGTAAATCCATCTCCAATAAGAGAATACGTCTTATGAGAACTGTAAAACTCGCGCTGTAAGCACGCGAAAGGCTGGTTATCCATTCCCAGAGCCATACATGAATCACTCCTTTGCTGTGGGAAATACTGTCGTTGTCGCCCTTGAGCAGCTTCACGATCGCATGGATCGTGTCCGTGGTGGCGGGCATGGCAGCGGAACCCTCGAAACGGAAGCAGTACGCCTCACTGTCGTTGCTGGACGAGAGGATATAGTACATGAACTCGCCATCCGCCTCGGTGAGCGCATCGGTGATCACGTTGGCAGCGGCCTTCAAAGCATGCGTTTCGGAATAGACCCCGTACATGCCGTCCGCATTGTCGAAGACGAAGAACCCGAACCGTACTTCCCGAGCGCTCGAGCTGGGCATGTCCTTCTCGGTTCGCCCGCCTCGTTCCGAATCCATCTCGACGGGTTCACGCGCGGAACCTCGTCAACGGGCTTCCCGCCGCCGCAGCCGGCCAGAAGGACGGAAAGCGCGCATGCGAACAGAACCGAAACGAAGCGATGGGTGCTTTTCTCCATGGCATGATCCTCCTCGGTGTTCTTGAGCACGATACCAGTGTGATCCATCGCTCGGTACACAATAACGACGCTGAAAAGGCATCATTGAAAGGCAGGAGATTGCGATGCGAGCGTACCTGAGGAGAAGCATTCCCCATTCGGGGATACTCCCCTCGTGGGGCTCGTAGAAGAAGGGGCCTTTCTTTCCTGAAAGGCCCCTTCCCGTATCTCGCGCTCGTTGTGCGCGAACGTCTATGCGGCAGGATCGAAGGTCTGGACGATAAGGCCCGCGAGTTCGCTCGTGTGCTCCGGAGAGCCTTCGCAGGCGACGTAGTAGCACACGCCGTCGCCGACAACGAAGAACTGGACCAAGGTTTCACCATCATCCCACTGGGTTTCGATGAAGTAGGAGCTGAGGCCGCACGTGAACTCCTGGGTACCGGACTCGATCGACTCCACGCTGGAGTTCTCCTCATGCGCGTCGTACACGTTATTGGCGAACTGGAGAGCGTACTCGTCGCTGGTGCCGTCATACCCCGCTTCTTCGATGGAATAGCCGCGCATCGTAATCGCATGCCCGTAACTATCGGCATACTGCAGCATCTCGGGATCGTCGTTGTTCAGATCGTTGAAAACCGTCCAATCGGCGGGAACCTCGACGAATCCCGTCGCATCGTTGCCGATGCGCATAGTGCCCGCAGCGGCGTCCGGCGCGCTGACGAATGCGGAGAGCGGCGTGCCGTCGGTGAAGGTGACGCGCTTCACCGCATCGAACGACGTGCTCTCCTCCATGCGGAGCAGCAGCAGGTTGATCCCGTTATCGACGATCTCGAAGACCATCACGTTGTCAACGCCGCTGGTTTTCTGCATGGCGACGTAGATGACGGAGCCGGCGTCGAAGCTGTACTCGGTATAGATATCGTTGTTGCCCTTGAGTATCTTCACGATCGTATGGATCGTGTCCGTGGTGGCAGGGGCTGCGGCGGAGTCTTCGAAGCGGAAGAGGTACATCTCGCTGTCGCTGTTGGATGCGATCGCGTAGTGCTTGAGCTCGGCGCCCATCTCGTTGAACGAATCGAAGATCGCGTCGGCGGTAATCTCATCGAGGCTGGCCTTATCGGAATAGACCTCGTACTTGCCATCCGCGTTGTCAAAGATAAACGAGCCGAATCGAACCTCCTGTGCGCCCGTGTCGGGCGCGCCCGTCTCGGTCGATGTGCTGGTTTCAGAGCCCATCTTGCCGGGATCGTCCGCACCCTCTTCAACCGTCTCCCCTCCGCCGCAGGCGACCAGAAGGAACGCGAGCATGCCTGCAAGCAGAGCCGACATGAGGCGATGCGTGCTTTTCTCCATAACAAAAACCTCCTTGGTGATATGAACACGTTTCAAGTATGGGGTGAAAGAGAAATGAGATGGGCCGCAGTCGCAGAAGCATCATTGAAAAGGCATAGGGTCGATAAACGGGGGGGTTCATGCGGCTGCGGCGCTCAGCGGGCGAACAGCTCCCAGAACGCTACGGCGGACGAAGCCGCCACGTTGAGCGAATCGACGCCCTGCGCCATGGGGATGATGACGCGGCGATCGCACCGCTCGAGCACGCCACGCGAAAGGCCCCGACCCTCGTTGCCGAAGAACAGAGCGCGTTTTGGAGCCGTTTTGAGCACGGGGTCGCTCAACGGGACGGCATCGTCCACGAGGGCGAGCGCATAGCTTTCGAAACCGCAGGCGCGCAGCTCGTGGAAGAACGCCTCGGGCCAGCGATCCTGCCCGACCTGCGCCCAGGGGATCTTGAACACGTTGCCCATCGAGACGCGGATGGAGCGCCGCGCGAGCGGATTGGCGCATGCGGGCGAGAGGATCATGCCGTCGACGCCGAGGGCGGCCGCAGAGCGGAAGAGCGCGCCCATGTTGCTCACGTCCACGAGGCCTTCGGCAACGCAGATGCTGTGCGCACCGGTAAGCACCTCACGTGCGCTGCGAGCGCGCGGGCGCCGGCATGCGGCGAGGACGCCACGCGTGACCTTGAAGCCCACGAGCGAGCTCATGGCCGTGTGCTCCATGCGGTACACGGGGACCGACTCATCCAAGCGTTCGATCAGGTGGGCGCATGCATCGATGCGCCTCTCGTCCACGAGCATCGAGACGCACTCGATGCCCTCGTCGAGCGCAACCTCGAGGGCGATCTTCGATTCCACGATCATGAGCGCATGCTCGTCCTCGAACCGCGTGCGCAGCGGATGATCGGTCAGATCGCGGTAATCGGCCAAGCAGATGTCGTTTAATGATCTAACTTCTATGATTGCCATAGATTCTACGCACTTCTTCCATCGCAATCTCTACAATGGTATAGGTTCAGAATAGCGCACTCTGCCGGCGCCCGAGACGAGGATGGTTCAGCAGCCATATGGAAGACGCACCCGATTACACACCCAAACACGCACTCCCCGCAACCATCGAGCTGGATAACGAGCCGCCGAAGCGGCGCTTGTGGATCTTTCCCGCAGCTTTGGTGGGGGCTGTAGCCGCCGTCTATATCGGCGGCTCGGTCTACTTCATGTCGCATTTCCTGCCCAACACCTCTATCGGCGAGCAGGATGTCTCCCTTCAACCCGCTGCGGAGATCGCCGAGCTCATTTCGCACCGATCCGACACCTACTCAGGCACGTTCCAAGGAGAGGGTTTCGAGATCCCCTTCACGGCGTCCGACATCGGCTTCTCCTTCGATGGAGCGGCCTATACGGAGGAGGCTCTGTCGCAGCAGAACCCTTGGACCTGGCCGCTTGCGTTCAACGAGTCGCACACCCTTTCGGCCACGCCCACGGTGACGTTCGATGAGGACAAGGCTTGGGAGCTGTTCTCCCCCATCGTCGAAGAGAGCAAGCGGGCGCAAGCCGAGCTGCCCCACCGCGGCGTCGTGTTCGACGAGAAGGCCGATGGCTATGTCCTGGATGACGCGGCCCATGCGGCCATGCTCGACCAGGCATCCGTTCTCGCCCAGCTCAAGAGCGCTTTGGATCTGCAGGCCGAAACCATCGAGATCAGCGACGAGTGCTACGTAATCGATTCCGAGACGCAGGCGATCCTCGATGCGGCGAACTACTATGCCAACGCCAAGGTGCACCTCACGATGAACGGCGTCGATGCCCTCGATATCGACGGCAAGCAGATCAGCCAGTGGATCACCATCCACGATGACGGAACCGTCACCCTCGATGAGCAGGCCATCCTCGATTGGGGTCCGGGCGGGCTCTCCGACATCCTCGATACCGTGGGCAAGCCCCGCACCTACGAGCGCCCCGATGGCGTGGAGATCACCGTGGCGGGCGGCGGCCCCTACGGCTGGATCATCAACGGCGCCGAGTCTGCGGAGCTCATCCTCAAGGCCATTAAGAGCGGGCAGCCCCAAACCGTCGACATCCCCACGATCCAGAACGCCGATCGCGTCGATCCCGGCGGGCAGGACTGGCCCGACAAGTACATCGACGTCGACATCTCGGAGCAAAAGGGCCGCATGTACGACAACGGCGAGCTCGTATGGGAGGCAGATCTCGTCACCGGTGTTCCCGGCACGGGCCGCGAGACTCCGCAGGGCGTCTTCTACGTGAGCGAGCATGAAACCGATGTCGTTCTCTTCAACCAGGGAACGGTTCCCGACGACGTGGAGAACCCGGACCCGGATACGGTGTACACCGACGGCTGGAGATCCACGGTCAACTACTGGGTTGCCTACGACGGTTCCGTGCGCGGCTTCCATGATTCCGATTGGCGCACCGAGTTCGGCGACGACATCTACCTCTGGAACGGCAGCCACGGCTGCATCAACATGGGCTATGAATCGGCTGAGAAGCTCTACAACCTCACCGAGCTCGGCGATGCGGTCATCATCCACGAGTAGGATATAACCCCCATCAGGGGATACTCCCCTGATGGGGGTGCTTACGAACGCTATCAGAGCTAGCGACCGCGACGGCGGCTGCGACGGCCCCCGCCTCCCATGTCGCGCATCATCGACTGCAGCTGACGCATGCCCTTCTTGCCGCCGCCCTCGGTCAGCGAGCGCATCTTGCCCATCATCTTGTTCATCTCGGACCACTGCTTGATGAGCTGGTTGACCTCCTGCACCGTACGACCTGAACCGATGGCGATGCGCTTGCGACGCTGACCGTTGATGATCTTGGGGCGGCTGCGCTCCTCAGGCGTCATGGAGCGGATCATGGCTTCGATACGCACCATCTGATCCTCGTCCACGTTGCCGCCCTGCTGGGCGAGGGCGCGCTCGGCTCCGGGAATCATGCCGAGGAGCTTTCCCAAGCCGCCCATCTTGCGGATCTGCTGCATCTGGGCGAGCAGGTCGTCCATGGTGAAGCCCTCGCGGAGCATGCGCTCGGCGGCTTCGATGCTCTCCTGATCGGCGGCCTTCTGGGCCTGCTCGATGATGCCGATTACATCTCCCATGCCCAGGATGCGCTTGGCCATGCGGTCGGGATGGAACACCTCGAGCGAGTCGGGTTTCTCTCCCATCGAGACGAACTTGATGGGCTTGCCGGTCACCTCGCGCACGGACAGCGCTCCGCCGCCTCGGGCGTCGCCGTCGAGCTTGGACATGATGACGCCGTCGAAATCCACGCGGTCCGCGAAGGTGGAGACCACGTTGACGATGTCCTGGCCGCCCATGGCGTCGACCACCATGAGGATCTGGTCGGGTTTCACGGCGTTCTTGATGTTCACGGCCTCGGCCATCATCTCCTCGTCTATCTGGAGACGGCCGGCCGTATCGACGATGACGATATCGCAGAGGCGATCGACGGCGCATCTGATGGATTCGAGCGCGATCTGCACGGCATCCCGGCCGTCGCCGCGATATACCGGCACGTCGATCTCGGACCCGAGGGTGGCGAGCTGATCGGCCGCAGCAGGACGATGCACGTCGCAGGCGGCGAGCAAGGGATTGCGCCCCTGGCCCTTGAGCAAAAAGGCGAGCTTGGCTGCAGCCGTGGTCTTGCCCGAGCCCTGCAGGCCCACGAGCATGATGACGTTGGGCGT
This sequence comes from Atopobiaceae bacterium, assembly GCA_040307385.1. Lineage (GTDB taxonomy): Bacteria > Actinomycetota > Coriobacteriia > Coriobacteriales > Atopobiaceae > RUG721. The sequence continues at coordinate 8,167 of JAWRJQ010000085.1, read as the reverse complement.
GCGGTTCTGTGCGAACACCAGCTTGCTCTCGGTGGATCCGAGCAACTCGGTGAGCTCGTCGAGCACGATCTTCACGACGTTCTGAGCGGGCGAGAGGGAGCCCATGACCTCGGAGGTGAGGCACTTCTCCTTGCACGACGCCACGAAGCCCTTGACCACCTTATAGTTGACGTCGGCCTCGAGAAGCGCCATGCGGATCTGGCGCATGGCCGCGTTGATGTCGTCCTCGGTGAGGCGTCCCTTACCCCTGAGCTGAGCGAATGTATCCTGCAGACGATCTGAGAGGCTCTGGAAAACCGCCATGCTACATCTCCTCGCTCACGAGCGCCCGGCAGAAGTCGAGCGCATCGAACGGTTGCAGGTCGCCGATCTTCTCACCCACGCCGATGCGGTAGATGGGGAGCCCGAGCTGGTGCGAGATGGCCAGCGCGATGCCGCCCTTGGCCGTTCCATCGAGCTTGGTGATAACCAGGCCGTCCACATCGAGGGCGTCGTTGAACTCGCGCGCCTGGTTGAGGCCGTTCTGCCCCGTGGTGGCATCGATGACGAGCACCACCGTAACGGGCATGGCGGCGCGCTTGCGGCACACGCCCACCACCTTGGCGAGCTCGCGCATGAGCTCAGGGCTCGTGTGGAGGCGGCCTGCGGTGTCGATGAGCACAAGCTCGCTCCCCCGCCGCTCGGCCTCCTCGAGCACCTCGTAGCATACGCTGGCGGGATCGGCGCCGCGCTCGCGCGTGACCATGTCGATGCCCGCACGTTCGGCCCAGATATCGAGCTGCTCGATGGCGGCGGCGCGAAAGGTATCGGCGCCGCCGATGAGCACGTTCACGCCCTCGCCCTTGGCGCGGCCGGCGATCTTGCCCACCGTGGTGGTCTTTCCCGCACCGTTGATGCCGACGAACAGCACGCAGGACGGCAGCTCCTCGAAGGGGTCGTGCTCGCAGGGGGCGAACTCGGCTGCGAGGCGGCGCGCCAGCGCGTCTATGAGCTGCGGCGCGCGCGTGAGGTTTTGGGAGGCCGCCTGCTCGCGCAGGTCGTCGGTGACGCTCGCGGCCACTTCGGCGCCCATATCGCCCATGACCAGCGTGTCTTCGAGATCGACCCAAAAGTCCTCATCAACCTCGCCGCCCATATAGAAGATCTCGTTGATGGCCTCGCGGGAACGGGCGAGGCCCTGGCGCAAGCTATCGAGAAATCCCATTTATGCATCCACCACCTTTCCGGTTGCACGGTCGAGACGCTGCGACACCACATGGCTCACACCGTCCGCCTGCATCGAGACGCCGTAAAGGACGTCCGCCTGCTCCATCGTACGCCGCTGATGCGAGATCACGATGAGCTGGGTCGAATCTTTGAGGGTTTCGATGGCCCCGAGCAGCTTGGAGAGGTTGGAGTCGTCGAGCGCAGCCTCCACCTCGTCGAACACGTAGAACGGGGTCGTGCGGGCCTTGTAGACCGCAAAGAGCAACGCCAGCGCGGTGAGCGACTTCTCGCCGCCCGAGAGCAAGGTCATCTTGGCCAGGCGCTTGCCCTTGGGCTGGGCAACCACCTCGATGCCCGTCTCGTCCAGATGATCGGGGTCGGTCATCTCGAGATGCGCCTCGCCGCCGGGGAACAGTGCGGAGAAGATCTCGGAGAAGTTGGCGTTCACCGTATCGAAGACGGCGAGGAACTGCGTGCGCATCTTGCGCTCGATGGCGCTCGTGATCTTCTTGAGGGACGCGCGGGCGCGCTCCAGGTCGTCCACCTGCTCGACGATGTAGTCGGCACGTTCTTTGAGCTTGGCGTACTCGTCCATCGCAACCTCGTTGACGGGGCCGATCTCGGCGATCTGGCGCTCGAGCGCGGCGACGCGGCGCTCGCACTCCTCGCGATTCTCGGGCTCGGGCAGCGTGAGCGCCTCATCGAGAACGGCACCCATATCGGTGATGCGGTTCACGGCGTTGCCCACCTGCACCTCGAGGCGGCCCAGGTCGATCTTCACCTCGTTGGATGCCGCGCGCGCCCGATCGAGCTCCTCCTGGACGCCCGCTACGGCCGCACGGGCATCGCCGATGGTCTTCTTGAGCGAGTCGGAATCGGCCTCGGCGAGCAGAGCGCGGTCTTTGAGACGAGCAGCCCACGCAAGCGCGCGATCGTGTATGGCGCTATAGCGCTCGTGCAGCGGATCGACGCGCAGGCGCACGACCTCGAGGGAGCGCGACGAGAGGCGCGTGGCCTCGATGCGGCGGGAGAGCTCAGCGAGCCGCGCATCCCTATCGCGCAGACGGGTTTCCATGTGCGACAAGCGCTCCGACACCATGGCGCGCTGCAGGCGGGCGTCGGCGAGACGCTCGCTCGCATCGTCTTCGGCCTTGGCGCAGCGATTGCGCGTGGCACGTGCCCGATCGAGCTCGCTGGAGAGCTGACGTGCGCGCTCACGCGCCTGGGATGCGGCGTGCCGGTGGCTTTCGATCTGCGCGCGCGCTTCGGCGGCGCGCTCCGCAGCCTGCGCACGGCTCTCCGCGACCTGGTTCTTCTCGGAGAGCGCACGGGAACGCTGGCTGTCGAGGCGGCCGATCTCGGCCGTGAGGGAGGACAGCTCGCCGGAAAGCGAGGCGACGTCCCCGCGCATGGCAACGAGGCTCGCCTGCGTTTCGTCAAGAGATGCCGCTGCGGCTGCGAGCTCGGCGCTTCTGTGCGAAAGCGCTTCCCCAAGCCCCTGCATGCCCTCCTCGAGCGCACGGATGCGGCGCTTGCGTTCGAGCACGCCCTCGCCGCCGTCCTGGACGGTGCCGATGATGCAGCGGCCATCCGGCAGCACGCAGGCGCCGTCGGGGGCCACATAGGTGAAGTCGGGATGGCTCGCGTGGGCATCGAGCGCCCGATCGATGGAGTCCACCAAACGCACGCTGCCGAACAGGGCGTCGATGAGGGCACGCGAGTCCTCGTCGATGTCCATACGGTCGGTGAGCGCGCTGCCGAACGCATCGCCGTCGTGGCTGCGTCCCGTCGCGGTCCGCGAGACGATCGTCGCCTTGCCCGCGACGCCTGACAGCGAGGCCGCATCGTGCACGAGCGCACGCGCACCCTCGGCGTCGGCGACCACCAACGCAGCGAGATCATCGCCGAGCAGATGCTCGATCAGCCCCTCGTAACCGGGATCGATGCGGATGAGGTCGCCGAGGCGACCCAGAACCGATGCGGCATGGCCCCCCTCGGCGAGCGCCGCCATGAGCGGGCTCTGACCCTCGACGTCGGCATCGATGGAGCGAAGCGCCGCATAGGTCGCCTGCGCACCCGAAAGCTCCTCGCGGGCCTGCGCCTCGGCGGCGCGGGCAGCCGCCACGCCGTCCTCGAGCGCGGGCAGGGCTGCGGAGAGCGAAGCCGCGCTTTCCCGCGCGATGGCGAGAGCGGACTCGGTGCGCTCCCTGTCTGCCGCCCGCTCATCGAGGCCGGCGGCGCAGATCTTGATCTGATCATCTATCTGAGCGAGGCGGCTCGCGTACATGCCATCCTCGACCTCTGCGTTGCTCACCTGATCTTCGAGCTTGGCGTATGCGAGCGTCTCTCGATCAGCCTGCTGCTCGGCATCGTGCATGAGCGAGGCAAGGCGTCCTGCCTCGCCATCCGCCTTCTTGCGCTCGTCGCGCGCGGATCGCGCCTCGACCTCGAGTCCGGCGACCTTCTCATCGAGGTCGGACAGGCGCACCTTGGCGTCGGACAGCTCGCGGCCGAGCTCATCGCGCTCAACGCGCACATCGGCGCGCTGCTTCTCGTCTGCGGAGAGCTGCATGCGCATTTCCGACAGGCGCGACACCATGTTCCTGCCCTTTTCCTCGAGCAGGCGCATGTCGGATTCCATACGCCCGAGCAGATCCTGCATGCGGCGGCGCTGCTCTCCCAGATCGCCCACGAACAGGCCCTTCTGCTCGAGAAGCGACTGGAGCTTGTCGAGCTCGGCGGTCTTCTCATCGACGCGGTACTGGGCGAGCTCGACGGCTGCCTCGGCCTCCTTGTCACGCACGGAAAGCGTTGCGTAGCCCTCCTGCAGGCGCCTCAGGTCATCGACGGCGAGGATGGTGGCGAGCTCGGAGAGCTCGGTCGTGAGGTCGCGTGAGCGCATGGCCTTGTCGACCTGGCGCTCGAGCGGCTTGAGCTGGCGCATGATCTCGCGCTCCACCACCTTGGCTTTGGCGAGGTTCTCGTCCATGGAGGCGAGCTTGCGCTCCGAGCGCGCCTTGCGGCGGCGGTGCTTGGAGATGTCGGCCGCCTCCTCGATGAGCGAGCGGCGTTCCTCGGGGCGGCTCGAGAGGATGGAATCGAGCTTGCCCTGGCTGATGATGGAATGGGTGTCTTTGCCCAGGCCCGAGTCGTGCAGGATGTCGGTGATGTCCATGAGGCGGCAGGGAGCCCCGTTGATGAGGTACTCGCTCTCGCCCGAGCGGAACATGCGGCGGGTGATGGCAACCTCGGTGAAGTCGATGGGAAGGGTGCGATCGGTGTTGTCGAGGACGAGCGTCACCTCGGCGATGCCCACGGCGCTGCGGGCGGACGAACCCGAGAAGATAACGTCCTCCATGGCCTGGCCGCGCAGCTGCTTGGCGCTCTGCTCGCCCAGAACCCAGAGCACGGCGTCGGCTACGTTGGATTTGCCGCTGCCGTTGGGACCCACGACCACGGTGAGGCCGGGGTCGAACAGCATGGTGGTCTTGTCGGCAAAGGACTTGAAGCCCTTCAATGCGAGCGACTTCAGATACACGGCGGCTGTACCTTTCTTACCTGCGACGACGTCGCGCTAGGGGGCATCGGGTGCTTCGCATGCCCGCGTCTCGATGAACCCGAGGCGCCCGAGCGCATCCTGCGCCGCATTGCTCTCGGACTCCTTCTTGGTGGTGCCGCTCCCCTCTCCCGCGCATTTCCCGTCAACGAGGACGCGCGAGGTGAACAGCGGGCTGTGCGCGGGGCCGGACTGGCCCACGAGCTCGTAGACCGGAGCGCACTTGAGCTGCTTCTGCGTGCACTGCTGCAGCATCGACTTGGGACTCAAGGGACGCTTGGCGAGCTCGGGCGTGACGCGCACCATGAGGGTGCGCTCCACGAAGGCCTGGCACACCTCGGCGCCGGCGTCGAGGAACAGCGCGCCCACGAGCGCCTCGTAGACGTTTTCGAGCGCGGAATGCATGCCGCGGGCACCCGTTCCCCGCTCGGAATCGCCCATGAGGATGAGCGGGGCGAGTCCCAGATCGTTCGCCACATCGGAGAGCATGTTGCCCGAGATGAGCGAGATCTTGAGCCGCGTGAGCTCGCCCTCGTCCATCTCGTCGAACTGCTCGTAGAGAATCTTTGAGACGATGGCGCCCAAGACGGCATCGCCGAGGAACTCGAGACGCTCGTATGATGCCGAAACGCCCATGCCCTCCGCAGCGGAGGGATGGGTGACGGCAGACGCTACGAGCTCCTGGTCGTTGAAGCGGTATCCCAGGAGCTCCTCCACCCGGGATAGCCGGCCGTGCATGCTCAAAGCAACGTGCTCCTGTCTACTGTACGCTTTCGATGGCGTCCACCGCGTCGCGCACGGTGGCGATGGTCTCGAGGGACTCGTCGTCGAAGGTGAGGTCGAACTCGTCCTCCATGGTGGTCACCAGCTCGAGCAGATCGAACGAATCGGCACCGAGGCCCTTGAAGCTGGTGTCTTCGTCAACCTCGACCCCGTCATCGATGTCGAGCGTTTCGAGGACGATCTCGATGACGCGCTCGAGAATTGCATTGCGATCCATCTGAACCTCCTAGATACAGGCGAGACAAGCCCCCGCAGGGACAGGGCGGAACCCCTCGATTATTCTACCCTTACTATGCGCTCGCGCAGGCCTCGGAAATCTTTTCACACAGGCCGCCGCGCACGGCTGCGGCGCAAGCGAGCACGCCGTTCTTGAACGCGGTCGCGCTCGTGGCGCCATGGCCCTTCACTACAGGAGCCTTGAGGCCGAGCAGGATGGCTCCGCCGTACTCGTCGCCCGAGAGCTCCGCCGCGACGGACGAGAGCGTGGGCTTGAGCAACGCTGCGCCGAGGGCGGAGCGCTTGGAGGACGCCACGGCCTCCTTGATGCGGGCGACCACGAACTTGGCCGTGCCCTCGAGCGATTTCAGGGCCACGTTGCCGGTGAACCCGTCCGCCACGATGACGTCGTAGGCGCCGGTGAGGATGTCGGTTCCCTCGGCGTTGCCCACGAAGTTGATGGAGGTGCTCGCGCTGAGCGCCGCATGGTACGCGAGTGCGGTCTCGGAGCCCTTCGTATCCTCCGATCCGTTGCTGAGCAGAGCGACGGTGGGGTTGCGCGTGCCCACGGCAACGCTCGAATATGCGGCTCCCATGTGGGCGAACTGGACGATGACCTCGGGTTTCACATCGGAATTGGCGCCCATGTCGAGATAGACCGTCTTGTGGCCGTGCAGGCCGGGCAGCGGCAGCGAGAGCGCGGGACGCTTGATGCCCTTGATGCGTCCGATGCCGAAGGTTGCCGCCGTGAGCACGGCGCCCGTGGACCCGGCGGAGAAGAGCCCCTGGGCCGCGCCGTCGGCGACCGCCCTCGCGGCCATGACGATGCTCGCGTCCTTCTTGTTGCGCACGGCGTTGGCGGGATGCTCCGACATGGTGATGATGCTGCTCGAGACGAGGGCGCTCACGCGCTCGTGAGCCTCGGCGTACGGCGTCACCACGTCGGCGGCGCCGACGACGATCAGCTCGAGATCGCCATTCTGCACCAGGGCTTCGGTCAACCCGTCCATGAGCTCGCGCGGATCCTTATCGCTTCCCATAACGTCGACGCAGATCGTGGTCATGCCTCACTCCTCGATAACGGTGGCTCTTACAAAAACCGACCCCGGAGGGTCGGTGTTCGCTGCATGCTGGATGACGGGCTACTCGGTGACGATGACCTCACGGTCCTTGTAGTAGCCGCAGTTGGGGCATACATGGTGCGGAAGCTTGGGCGAGCCGCACTGCGGGCACGTCGAACGGCTGGGGGCAGCGAGCTTGCTGTTGGCCGAACGGCGGGTATGGGTAGCTCCGCGACCCTTCTTTTGCTTAGGAACTGCCATCTTGGAACCTCTCTTGACTCTCACGCCCTCAACGGGCGACTTTGCCAATCAATCGCGCAGTGCAAAACTATACCACGCCTGCTGCGAAAACGCAGTAAAAACCATAAGAATTATGAGGAAGAATCCTCATCGTCCCCAAGATCGAGCGAGGCGAGCACCGAAAACGGATTGGAGGCGGCGCGGTGCCGCGCGATCAAGTCGGCATGGCCGCAGTCGCGCTCATTGAGGTTCTCGCCGCACACCGGGCAGAGCCCCTTGCAATCCTCGCGGCACAGCACCACGAACGGCGTCTCCATCAACAGCGAGGGGAGCAGGGCCTCCGCAAGATCGATGCTGTTGTCGGGCGAGACGAGCGCGTAGTCGAGTTCGTCATCGTCGTCGTCCTGACGCTCGGCGGACGGCTCCTCGAAGAGGTAGTATTCGTCAACCTCAGCGGAGATATCCAGCTCGGCGGGATCGAGGCAGCGATCGCACGCACCCACCGCATGGGCGCGGAGCATGCCGGTGACGAGGATGCCCTCGCCTGCATTGGTGAGCACGAGATCGAAGTCGATGCCCGAGGGAAGCGCGAAGCTGTGCCCTCCCAAGCTGTAGGATGCCTCATCGGCATGGCCCGAAAACGGCAGGGTATCCCCCGCCTCGCCGAGGCGTTCATCGAGCGCGAACGGGAACGGTCTCACCGAGGGGCCTACCAGGGAACGTTGTTGGATGTGTTGCGCGATCCGGAGTTCTCATCGAGCGTTTGACGCACGCGGGAAACCGAACCGGTGAGCGACTTGAGGTTGTCCTCGAGATGCGCGAGAACGGTATCGGCGTACTCCTCGGCGTTATAGCGCGTGTCGCGCTCGTACTGGGCGGCCTGGTCGCGGATGGCCTCGGCCTGCTGCTGGGCAAGGCGCACGATCTCCTGGTCGCCCGCGAGGATCATGGCCTGCTGCTGCGCGTCGGCGATGATGGAATCGGCCTGCTGCTGCGCACGCATGATGGTTTCCTGCTCCTCTTTGAGGATGCGGCGCGCATCGGCGAACTCCTGCGGGAAGACGCGGCGGATCTCATCGAGGATCTCGTAGACATCCTGCGAATC
>JAWRJQ010000084.1:0-20331 GCA_040307385.1 Atopobiaceae bacterium | reverse complement strand
CAAAAAACCCGTTGACAGCTATCACGGCCGACGATATATTATGTACAGCGTTATAACGTCATACGGTATATCGGCATCTGAAATGGAAAGGAGACGGCATGGGCAGGCACGACGACCCCGGCGCGCTGAGCGAGCCGACCTTCTACATCCTGCTCTCCCTGCACGAGCCCATGCACGGCTACGCGATCATGCAGCACGTGCAGGAGCTCACGGGCGGGCGCGTCGCCATCGGCGCGGGCACGCTCTACGGCGCGCTGGCCGCGCTCGCCGAGAAGGGCTGGATCCGCGCGCCCGGCGGGGGCCCCTCGGGGCGCAGGAAGGAGTACGTCATCACCGAGCGGGGCAGGCGCGCCTTCTCGGACGAGGTGGGCAGGCTCTCGCGCCTGATCGCCGACGCCGAGGCCGTCGCGAAAGGAGACTGAGATGACCACGAGCACGACCATCAGGAGGGCGTTCGCCGACTTCGACGCCGAGCAGAAGTGGCTCGACCGGATGAGCGCGGAGGGCAGGGCCCTCGTCGCCTACAGCGGGGGGGTCCTACACGTTCGCCGAGGACGAGCCCGGCGCGTGGAGCTACGCGGTGGAGGTCGTCGCGCGAGACCGGAAGGAGGCGCGGGCCTACCTCTCGTTCCTCGAGGACGCGGGCATCGAGACCGTGGCGCTCTACGCGGGCCGCGCCTACCTGCGCAAGCGCAACGGCGGGGCGCCCCTCGAGCTCCACAGCGACCTCGCGTCGCGCCTCGACCAGGCCAGGAAGGGGGGCGCCGTCTGGACCGCCGTGCTCGCGACGCAGACCCCCCTCGCGCTGCTCCTGATCGCCAACGCCTTCACGGGGCTCTTCACGGGGGAGGGCACCTCCGACCTGGCGAGGGGGATCTGCCTCGCCATGGGGATCGCCCTCGCCGTCGCCGCCGTGATCGAGTACGTCCGCCTCGGCGGGCCGTACCGCCGGCGCATCAGGCAGCTCAAGAAGGAGCTCTCCATCAGGGAGTAGCGGCTGCAGCGGGCAGCAGGGCATTGGGCTTTTCTTAGGGCAAAGCTATCATAGCCTTTGGACAGAGCATTGTAGATATGGAAAGAGGTGTTCATGGATCTCAGCGTGAACAACATCGAGAAGTCGTTCGTTGGCAAGCAGGTTCTATCCGACGTCGCCTTCCATGCGCACGGGGGGAAGGCCTTCGGTCTTCTCGGCCGAAACGGTGCGGGCAAGACGACCACGATCCGCATCATCATGAAGGTCTTTCCCGCCGATCGCGGAGAGGTGCTCTTCGATGGCCGACCGTTCGGCTACAGCACGGAAAAGCTCGGGTACCTCCCGGAGGAGCGGGGCCTGTATCCCAAGAAGAAGATCATCCAGCAGCTGTCCTACCTTGCAGAGCTCAAGGGCTTGGGCAGGTCGGAGGCAATCAGATCCGTCGATTACTGGCTGGATCGCCTGGGCATGGCGGAGTACCGCAATCGGAGGCTGGACACCCTTTCCAAGGGCAACCAGCAGAAGATACAGCTCATCACGACCCTCGCCCACGATCCGGACATCGTCATCCTCGACGAGCCGTTCTCCGGGTTGGATCCCGTCAACGCCATGCTGCTCAAAGACGTTGTGAAAGAGCAGATCGGTCAGGGCAAGATCGTGATCTTCTCCAGCCATCAGATGAACTACATCGAGGAGTTCTGCGATGACATCGCCATCCTGCATCACGGCCGCATCGCCTTGCAAGGCAGCCTCGGCGCGATCAAGAGGGCCTATGCACGCGATCGCCTGGTCGTCAGGTCGGAGCAGGGCGAGGCTATCAAGGAGGCGTTCGGCGATGCCTGCACGGCGAGGGAGGACAAGAGCCTGCTGATCCATCTGGGTTCGGCGGGGGACAAGAGGGAAGGCATGAGGCATATCGTCGAGAACTTCGATGTGGACGAGGTGAAGGTCTTCGAACCCTCGCTCAACGATATATTCGTGGAGTATGCAGGCGATGGCGCACAGGAGGTGGATCATGAGGCAGTTTAGGAAGATCTTCGGCTTCGAGTTCAAGAACTACCTGCAGAACAAGGTCTTCGTGGGGGTTACCGTCGTCCTTGTCGCAGCGATGGCCATCGTCATGTTCTCGCCGCGCGTCATGGAAGCGCTCGGCAGCGGGCCGGGCGGTGCGGCGGAAGACGTTGGCGCCGCGGCGGATGGCGGCGGCCTGCCGATCATGCTCGTCGTCGGCGAGGGCGAACAGGATGCCGAGGCGATCGCGCAGGCCTTCTCCGGGGCGTTCGCCTCATACGAGGTCAGGTCGTATGACGGCGACGCAGAGGCCGTGAGGGAGCAGATCGTCTCCGGCGAGGCCGCCTGCGCCTTCATCATAGAAAGCCCCCTCTCCTACACCTACTATGTTGGGAACCTGTCGATGTACGACTCCAACACGATGGTTGCAAGCGAGGTGCTGCAGGGCATCTACCGGCAGAACGCAATGGTGGAGAGCGGCCTCGACCCGCAGGATGCGAGCGCCATCCTCGAAACCAGGGTCTCGGGCACCATCGAGAACCTCGGGATGGACCAGGCGCAGAACTTCTTCTACACCTATATCATGATATTTGCTCTCTACATGGTCATCATGATCTACGGCCAGATGGTGGCCACCAGCGTCGCGTCAGAGAAGAGCTCCCGTGCGATGGAGCTGCTGATAACCACCGCAGACCCCACATCGATGATCTTCGGCAAGGTCATGGCTTCATGCCTTGCGGGCTTGCTGCAGATCGTCGCCGTCTTCGGATCGGCGCTCCTGTTCTTCCACCTGAACAGCTCGTACTGGGGCGGTGTGGGCATCGTGGAATCCATCTTCGGTATGCCGGGATACCTGCTGGCATACATGCTGGTGTTCTTCATGCTCGGCTATCTGATCTATGCGTTCATGTATGGTGCGGTGGGGTCGACGGTGTCCAAACTGGAGGATATCAATACGGCGGTTATGCCGATCACGCTCGTGTTCATTGCGGGGTTCTTCGTGTCCATCTTCTCCATGACGGGCGGCGACGTGGACAACATGCTGGTCAAGGCGTGCTCGTTCATTCCGATCACCTCGCCGATGGCGATGTTCACCCGCATCGCCATGACAACGGTGCCTGCGCACGAGATCGCCATATCCATTGCGATCCTGATCGTCGCGGCCATCGGCATCGGTGTGCTGTCTGCTAAGATATACCGCGTGGGCGTGCTTCTCTACGGGACGAGGCCCAAGCTCGGCTCGCTGCTGAAATCACTGGGGGAGGCATAGGGCCGTATGCGCGGCAAGCAAGATGGTTCCTCGGCGCCGGCAGGCGCCGAGGGCCGGATCCGAAAGGAATCGTGCCGTGATCGATTTCGTTGAAGCGGTTGAGATGGCGGTATCCAACCCGTTCCTCCTGATCGTCATGCTGCTCATCCTGGGTTCGATCTTCGTGAACGGCTCCACGGATGCGGCGAACGCCATCGCGGAGCCCGTAGGCACCCGCTCCATCGGCATCGACCAGGCTATCATCATGAGCGTCATCTGCAACTTCATCGGCTTGGTCGGCATGAGCCTCATCTCGACGGCGGTCGCCGACACCGTCTCGGGCATGGTCGATTTCGGCGGCGACTCGCGTGCGGCGCTCATCGCGCTCGCGGCGGCGACCGTCGGCATCGTGGCGTGGGGTCTGGGCGCTTGGTTCTTCGGCATCCCCACATCCGAGAGCCACGCTCTGATCGCGGGCCTCACCGGCGGAGCCCTTGCCGTGTCGGGGTCGCTCTCGGGCATCAACGCAAGCGAGTGGATCAAGGTCGTCTACGGTTTGGTGCTCTCGACCATCCTGGGCTTTGCGATGGGGTGGGGGATATCCAGGATCATTCAGCGAGCATGCCGCAACGCCGATAGACGCAAGGCGAACGACTTCTTCGGCAGAATGCAGGTGTACGGTGCTGCAGGCGTGGCCCTCATGCACGGCGCTCAGGACGGCCAGAAGTTCATGTCGACCGCCATGCTCGCCATCGCGCTCTCGCGGGGCATGGGCATCCAGGAGATGGGCGGATTCCCTCTGTGGCTCGAGGTGCTCTGCGCCGCCGTCATGGCCATCGGCACCGCAGTCGGCGGCAAGAGGATCATCAAGAAGGTGGGCATGTCGATGGTCAAGCTCGACAAGTACCAAGGTTTCGCCGCATCCGCTTCCACGACGGTCTCCCTGCTCGTCGCCACGTTCACGGGCCTTCCCGTCTCGACCACCCACACCAAGACCGCGGCCATCATGGGGGCTGGTTCCGCCGAGAACATCCGCTCGGTCAACTGGGCCATCGCCAAGGAGATGGTGCTCACGTGGGTCATCACCTTCCCCTGCTGCGGCCTCATCGGTTTCGTCCTCGCCAAGGTTTTCCTCGTCCTGTTCTAAGGAGCTGCATGATGGCACGTTTGAAGAGAGAAGATGAGTTCTATACGATGCTCAAGGACCTTATGTCCACGATCGTCGCATCGACCGAGCTCTACGTCGGCATCGTCGAGGAGTTCCCTGCATCGCAATGCAAGATTCCGCAGATGAAGGTCTTCGAGTCGGAGAGCGACGACAAGGCGCGCGCCATCTTCGAGAAGCTATACGTGTCGTTCATCACGCCGTTCGACCGCGAGGACATCTCCGAGCTCACCTTCACGATCGACGATATCATCGACTATACGACCAGCGTCGTCATCCGCTTCGACCTGTTCGACGTGCATTCGATGCGCGACGAGGCGATGCAGATGGCCGAGCTCACGCTCTCCGCCGTGCGCGAGATCAAGGTCATGATCGATCATCTGCCCAACTACAAAACCGATCCGGTCGTCATGGAGAAGGCGCGTGCGGTGGGCCTCATCGAAGACGAAGGCGATGGGGTGTACGAGAACGCCCTGCGTCGCCTGTTCCGCGACTCCGTGGACGAGAAGGAGCGGATCAGCTGGCTGCGGCTCTTCGACCGCATGGAAAAGAGCATCGATGCGTGCGAGTATGTCGCCCGCATGGTCCGCTCCGTGGTGATGAAGAGCGCGTAGCCCCTGCAGACTTCAACCTTCGAGGGTCTCGGCACCCATCTCAACGTAGTTCTTGAGCAATTTCAACCATTTTCTTTGGCGAGGCCTATAAAAGCAGCGTGCCCAGCACCATACAAAACATGTTATCCACCCCGCTTCTAGTCTTACGGGCACATGGGCATTGCTTTCATTGGTGAAAATGCCGTCCTTCCTACAATCGACCACATGTATCGCATGCGGCCCAAATGGGATGAAACAGAACAATTTGAATTTGAATGAGTATGTCTGCCCCTCTCGCCAAATTATGGTTTGGCTTACTCCCTTTAGAAGAAAAAGAAGCATACGGCAACGCGATATACTGCAATGTCTTTACATCCGCTAACTGATCCCGTGTCCTTCTTACGCTTACAGTACTGCAGCAGTGCGGTTTTCGGGTCATGCGTCGAGCGAACGAGTATAATGGGACGGTTTGACCATTCGGTGGCGGGCACGTCATGCTGCCGGAACGCCTCATCGAGCGAAGCGTATGGAGGAGCGATGGATCTATTAAAACAGACGCTAATTCGGGGAATTATTCCGTTTGCCATCATGACGGGAATCTCCTTGATCATGGTGAGTCAGGGGATGGATGGCTTTCAAATCAAGTCCACGTTCATTACCGGGCTGATCGTCACCTCTGTTGCCGCTGCGTCGGTCATCTACGATGTGGAAGGCTGGTCGCTGCTCAAGCAGTCCGCAGTCCATTTCTTGATCATGCTGGCAACCGTGCTGCCGTGCTTGGTTGCGAGCGGCTGGTTTGCCCTCGAAACCCCTGCCGACTTCCTCAAGCTCTTCGGCATCTTCATTGCAACGGGCCTTGTTCTGTGGACTGTCGGCTACGTCATTTTCGGCAAGCTCATCAAGAAGTAGATCCGTTTGACGTAACCCAAAACCGAACCCATGCCTGCTGCGGCATCACAGAAGGAGAAAACAATGGCTTTTGATTTTTAAGAAGGAATACAAGGAATTCTATCTCCCGAAGGACAAGCCGGCGATTTTAACGGTGCCGCCCATGAACTTCATTGCCGTGCAGGGGAAAGGCGATCCCAATGCGGAGGACGGCGAATACAAGGATGCCATCGGACTTCTTTACGGGATTGCCTTCACCATCAAAATGAGCAAGAAGGGCAGCCATCGGATCGAAGGATATTTCGACTATGTGGTGCCTCCGCTGGAAGGCCTTTGGTGGCAGGAGGGCGTCGACGGTGTTGATTATGCCCATAAGGAGGGTTTTGAATGGATTTCCCTCATCCGTCTGCCGGACTTCGTGACAAAGGCCGATTTTGATTGGGCCGTTGAAGAAGCAACGCGCAAGAAGAAAACCGACTTTTCAAAGGTGGAGTTTCTACGATATGACGAGGGGCTCTGCGTTCAGTGCATGCACATCGGCCCATACGACAACGAGCCTGCAACTGTGGAACTCATGCATCGCTTTATGTCAGAGCAGGGGTACGCTCTTGACATAACAGATTCGAGACACCACCGCGAAATCTATCTGAGCGACGCACGAAAGACCGCGCCGGATAAGCTGAAAACCGTGATCCGGCACCCCATAAAGGCGATGTAAGCAACGGTGCCATAGACCGCTTGGCCTGTGGTGCCGTTGCTTGTTTCCACGCAGGTGCCTCTGCACGTTCGGGTCCTCGGTGCCCCGGCTCGAGGCCATATGAACACAAAATGTCTTCAATGCTGCAGACTTCGCGCCTCGAGCGACGCTGCGGTCCCTTTCTATGCAGAACGAATGCATATTCTTTAGTCCTATGCATTTTGCACTGCCGATGGAGGCGACACAGCAAGAACCCTGCAGCATTGAAGACATTTTGTGTTCATAGCAGCCCGATTTGCCCTCGAAACTCATGCTAACCTTGCTAGGCAGTACATGGACTTCACGTACAGCGCCAGTTGAAGACCCCTGTTTGGTATCTAGTTTTTATCGAAATACCCTCCTTTTGGAAGGTCTGATGTCGCGACGAGCCAAAACAATGTAAAACAAGCAAGGCTCCCTCTTGCAGATGATGCATGTTCGTCGCCATGGCTGCAGGGACGATCCGACGCAAACCAAGGACAAGCTGGGTGAGATCAAGATCGAGCCAGGCAACAAGGCTGATTGACGACGACAGGCGCATAGAAACATCTCGACAGGTTCACGAGCATCGCAGAGGGCCGCATGGCGGGCGGAGCTCGTCGGAACCCGCACTTGCGCAGCATTCAGCACCCAAGTGGAATGGTTTTGTCTGCATCTATCATTCGAGACAGATTGACGCTCACATCTGTCTCGAATGATAGATGCAGATGAGCGCGACGGATGCGGGCCCTCGGCGCGATGGGGGAGCGGACACTTTTCGCACCAGATCAGCGGCTGCCTTAGCTCAGGGGATACTCGGCGAAAAAAGAACCCGGGTCATCCCCGGGTTCAATCACGTGCGGGTGTACGTAAGGGCTAGAGCGTGTTCACAAGCTTGGCAACGCCGCTCTTGCGCTGGGCGGCCTGGTTCTTGTGGATGATGCCCTTGGATGCGGCCTTGTCGAGCAGCTTGCCGGCATTGGCGGCTGCAGCTGTTGCGGCATCCTTGTCGCCAGCCTCGACGGCAGCGCGAACGGCCTTGACGGCGGTCTTGAGCTCGCTTTTGCAGGCCTTGTTGCGCATGCGCGCCTTCTCAGCGGTCAGAATGCGCTTCTTCTGAGACTTGATGTTTGCCACGTGCGTTCCTTTCGGTCTTTCTGTATTCGAGGCCTCTAACGTCTGAGACACGGCGAGGTCAACTGCATGATTGTAGCACGCGCGCGTGGAAAAAACGCTATCATCTTCTATATGTCTGCAAATGAAGCCTCACATATCCGCAATTTTTCGATAGTTGCGCACATCGATCACGGCAAATCGACCATCTCCGACCGTGTACTCGAGCTTACCCGCACCGTGGAGGAGCGCGATCTCGACTCCCAGATGCTCGACACCATGGAGATCGAGCGCGAGCGCGGCATCACCATCAAGAGCAATGCCGTGCGCGTGATGTACGACGCCGACGACGGCGAGACGTACCAGTTCAACCTCATCGACACCCCGGGTCACGTCGACTTCGCCTACGAGGTGTCGCGTTCGCTCGCCGCATGCGAGGGAGCCGTGCTCGTGGTCGATGCCACGCAGGGCGTCGAGGCCCAGACCGTCTCCAACGCCATGCTCGCCATGAACGCGAACCTCGACATCGTGCCCGCCATCAACAAGATCGACCTCCCGAGCGCCGAACCCGAGCGCGTGCGCGCCGAGATCGAGGAGGCGCTCGCCATTCCCGCCGAGGACGCCGTGTGCGTTTCGGGCAAGACGGGCGCGGGCATCCACGACCTGCTCGAGAGCATCGTCTTTTTGGTGAGCCCGCCTGCGGGCGATGCGGACGCCCCGCTCAAGGCTCTCATCATCGATTCGTATTTCGACCAGTTCCGGGGCGTCGTCGCCACGGTCCGCGTGTTCGACGGGTGCATCCGCCCGGGCGATAGCCTCCACATGATGGCGGCCGATGCCGACTTCCTCGTGGACGACGTGGGCGCGAAGCGCCCCGCCGAAACCTCCCTGCCCAGCCTCTCCGTGGGCGAGGTGGGGTACGTGGTGACCGGCCTCAAGGATCCCGGCAGCGTGCGCGTGGGCGACACCCTCACCGGATCCACGCGCCGCACCGCCGAGCCGCTGCCCGGCTACCGCGAGGCCAAGCCCATGGTGTTCACGGGGCTCTTTCCCTTAGACAACAAGGAGTACGAGAACCTCCGCGACGCGCTCGAGAAGCTCCGCGTGAACGACCCCTCGCTCACGTGGAGCCCCGAGACCTCCGTGGCGCTGGGCTTCGGGTTCCGTGTGGGCTTCTTGGGCCTTCTCCACATGGAGGTGGTCAAGGAGCGCCTCGAGCGCGAGTTCGGCCTCGACCTCATCGGCACCAGCCCTTCCGTGGACTACCACGTCTTCACCACCTCAGGCGATGTGCTCGAGATCAAGAGTCCTCAGGACCTGCCCAATCCCGAGAAGATCATGCGCATCGAGGAACCTTACCTCAAGGCGTCCGTCATCGTGCCGCCCGAGTACATGGGTGCCGTGATCCAGCTCGTCGTCGAGCACCGAGGCATCCAGAACAACATGGTCTACCTGGCAGAGAACTCCGTGGAGATCACGTTCGACATCCCGCTCTCCGAGCTCATACTCGACTTCTTCGACCAGCTCAAGAGCCGTACCAAAGGGTATGCGTCGCTCGACTACGAATTCTCCGACTATCGCGCGTCCGACCTCGTGAAGCTCGACGTCCTGCTCGCCGGCGAGATGGTGGACGCCCTCTCCTTCATCGTGCACAAGGACAAGGCCTACACGCTCGCGCGCGGCCTGTGCGACAGGCTCAAGGAGATCATCCCGCGCCAGCAGTTCGAGGTGCCCATCCAAGGCGCCATCGGCAACAAAATCATCAGCCGCTCCACCGTGAGGGCCGTGCGCAAGGACGTGCTGGCAAAGTGCTACGGCGGCGACATCTCGCGCAAGCGCAAGCTCCTCGAGAAGCAGAAGGAGGGCAAGAAGCGCATGAAGCAGATCGGCACCGTCGACGTGCCGCAGGAGGCCTTCCTCGCCATCCTCAAGGTGGATGACGATTGATGATGCGCCTCGCGGAGCGCCTTGCCGCGCCTCGGATCTTCCTCGCGCCTATGGCGGGCGTCACCGACGCGGCATATCGCCTGATCGCACGCAAGCACGGCGCAGAGCTCGCCTACACCGAGATGGTGTCCGTCGCGGGCATACATTACCGCAGCGACAAGACCTGGGAGCTCGTGCATCCGCATGCGGACGAGCCCGAGATCGCCGTGCAGCTGTTCGGCTCGGTTCCCGCGCAGTTCGAAGAGGCCGCCGCGCAGGTTGTCGAGCGGGTGGGGGAGAAGCTCGCCCTCATCGACATCAACATGGCCTGCCCCGTTCCCAAGGTCACGCGCAAGGGCGAGGGCTCCGCGCTCATGGACGATCCCGAACGGGCCGCCGAGATCGTGCGCGCAGCTCGGCGCGGTGCGGGCGACGATGTCGACGTGACCGTGAAGATCCGGCGCGGGCGCACGGCAGGAAGCGAGCTCGCACCTGCATTCGCGCAGGTCATGGAGGATGCGGGGGCTGCAGCCGTCACCGTGCACGGGCGCTTCGCAAGCGAGTTCTACCGGGGAACGTCCGATTGGCCGTGCGTCGAGCGCGTGGCCGACGCCGTCTCGATTCCGGTGATCGGCTCGGGAGACATGCTCGACGCCGCCACGGTTGCCCGCGTGCTCTCGAAAGGCTGCGTGAAGGCTGTCATGGTGGCGCGCGGAAGCTATGGCAATCCCTGGATCTTCGAAGACGCTCAGGCTGCACTGAAAGGCGAGGCTGCGCCCATCCGCACTGCGGCGGAGCGGCTCGATGCCCTTGAAGAGCACATCGAGCTCCTCGTGTCCACGGATGCGCATCTCGCACGGGCGCGCAGCCTGTTCGGCTGGTACGTGCGCGGCCTGCCCCATGCCTCGGAGCTGCGCGGGCGGGGCATGTCGTGCTCGACCCTCGACGACTACCATGCGCTCATCGCGTGTGCGAGGCAGCAGCTATCATGAGCGCCGGCGCCCTGTACCTGCATGTGCCCTTCTGCAAGCGAAAGTGCTCCTACTGCGACTTCACCTCGTTCGCCACACGGAGCGACGACCCGCTCATGGCCGCCTACGTGCACGCGCTCTCCGAGCAGGTGCGCGAGGCTGCGGAGCTGGGCCTGACCGATGGTGTGCGCACCGCCTATATCGGCGGCGGCACCCCGACGCATGCGGGGAAGCCCGTAGAAGAGCTTGCCCGAACCATCTCATCCATCCACACCCTCGATGAGTTCACCATGGAGGCGAATCCCGAGTCGTGCACCCTCGACCTTCTCTCGGCGTGCAAGGATGGGGGAGTCTCGCGCATCTCGATGGGGGTGCAGAGCCTTGATGACGATGAGCTCGCGGCGCTGGGACGCGTCCATGATGCGCGGACGGCCGTCACCGCCCTCGCAACCGCTGCGGAGCTGGGCTTCGACGTGTCCGCGGACCTCATGTGCGCCATTCCGCTCCAAACGGCGGCGAGCTTGCGGGGTACCCTGCAGCGCGTCCACGAGACGGGCGTCGGCCATGTGAGCGTCTATCCGCTCATGATCGAGGAGGGCACCGCCTTCGCCCGCGCCGTCGAGGCGGGCGAGCAGGAGGCGCCCGACGATGCCGACGAGGCGGCGCGCATGGAGGAAGCCGATGCGATGCTCGCCGGCTTCGGCTTCGAACGCTACGAGGTTGCGAGCTATGCCCTGCGCGGGCACAGCTGCAGGCATAATCGGGCGTATTGGACCGGCGTGCCCTATCTGGGCCTGGGCACGGGCGCTGCAAGCATGTTCGAACGCGATGGGTTCCCTGCGCTGTTCGCGGCGTTTCCGCAGCTCGACGTCCCGCCGCGCGACGCATATCGCGCGAGGCTCGCCTGCACCTCGGACAGGGCCCATCTGGCTGCCCGCCCGCGGTTGATCGACCTGTCGTTCGAGGTCGAGTACCTCACGCTGCGCCAGGCGCTCGCCGAGGACCTCATGCTGGGGGCGCGTATGAGCTGCGGGCTCTCACGGGAGCTTGTTGCCCGGGCGCGCACCGTGATGGGTGCCGCGCTGGATGATTGCTTGGCATCGTTGATTGCAGACGGCTATCTCACCGACGATCTCGCCCCCACCCATGCGGGATGGCTCATGGGCAACAGGCTGTTCGGACGCCTCTGGGACCTCGCATAGGCGCAGGATGCGTCGATCCGCCGGATCGCCCGTCGTCTAAAGCAGGGTGATGCCCGCCTGCGCGCACCGCTCGAGCATGTCGTCGGGCCACAGCGAGCTCTGAACCTCTCCGATATGCGCCTTGCGCAAGAAGAACATGCATAGCCTCGACTGCCCGATGCCGCCGCCGATGGTCTGGGGGAGCGCGTCCTCGAGCACGGCCTTCTGAAACGCGAGCCCGGCCCGCTCGGGGCACCCCGCCTTCTCGAGCTGCGCCGCCAAGGCGGAGGCGTCCACGCGCACGCCCATGGATGAGAGCTCGAACGCGCAGTCGAGCAGCGGATAGTGCACGATGATGTCGCAGTTGAGCGACCAATCGTCGTAGTCGGGCGCGCGGCCGTCATGGGGCTCTCCGTTCGAGAGCGCGTCGCCGATCTTGGTGAGGATGACGGCGCCTTTGGCGCGCACGATCTCGAGCTCGCGCTCTTTGGGGGAGAGGCCGGGATAGCGGTCGAGCAGCTCCTGCGTGCTGATGACGTAGGGCCTCTCGGGGAGGATGGGCTCGACGTGGGAGTAGCACTGCTCCATATAGCCCTCGCAGCGCCGCATGACATCGTAGATGCGTTCCACATGGTTGAGAAGCGTATCGATGGTGCGGTCCTCGGGCAGGATGACCTTCTCCCAATCCCACTGATCGACGAAGATGGAGTGCAGGTTGTCGGTCTGCTCGTCGCGGCGGATGGCGTTCATGTCGGTGTAGAGGCCCTCGCCGTAGCCGAAGCCGTAGCGCCCGAGGGCGTACCGCTTCCATTTGGCGAGCGACTGCACGACCTCGCCCTCGGCGCCGTCGAGCGCGGGGATCTCGAACGAGACGGGCCGTTCGACGCCGCTGAGATCGTCGTTCATCCCCGACGCGGGGTCGACGAACAGCGGGGCGGAGACGCGCAGGAGGTTCAACCGCTCGGCAAGGCGGAGCTGGAAGAAATCCTTGATGCGTTTAATGGCGATCTGAGTCTCGTGCAGGTCGAGTTGGGGGCGGTATGTAGCAGGCAAAACGAGCTTATCCACGGAGCACCTCGCAGTGGTTCGGTTGCAGAAAGTATGGCTAATGGCCGCCGCCGCATGCACCCCGCCGTTTGCACAATTAACACGTTCATTACACATGCGTGGCATGAAACGGCGGCCTTGTGGATATAATCCAATACGTTAGATCACGTCGCGCTCAGGAGCCGTCCCATGGCCTCGATGAATGAAAAAGACTACTACGCCATCCTCGGCGTCCCGAGCGATGCAAGCTCCGACGATATACGCAGGAGCTTCCAGAAGCTCGCGCGCACGTATCACCCCGACATCAACAAGGAGGCGGGCGCGGAGGAGAAGTTCAAGGAGATCTCCGAGGCGTATGCCGTTCTCTCCGATCCCGACAAGCGCAAGCGCTACGACGCCATGCGCTCCGGTGCGCCCTTCGGCGGCGGGTACGGCGCTCCCGCCGGCCGCAGCGGTTATGGCGAAGGCGGCGATCCCTTCGGCGGCATGCCGTTCGACATGTGGGGTTTCCCGTTCACGGGAGCCGGAAGGCGCTCGCGCACCGAAACCCGATCGCGCGCATACAACCCGCGCCCCGGCGCCGACGTGGCCTTCGAGCTCGATCTCAGCTCGGCCGATGCGCGCAAGGGCGTCAAGCGCGGCATCACCTACCAGCGCTATGTTTCGTGCGGCAACTGCCACGGCACGGGTTCGGTCCATGCCGATCACGCCGAGACCTGCCCCACCTGCGGCGGGCGCGGACGCATGTCCATCGACATGTCGGGCATCTTCGGCTTCGGCGTGTTCGAGGTCGAATGCCCCGAATGCGAGGGATCGGGCAAGGTCGTGGCGGAGCCCTGCGAGGTCTGCGGCGGCTCCGGCCGCATCCTCTCGGCCGACGAGGTCGTCATCGATATCCCCGCGAACAGCCACGATGGCGACGAGGTGCGCGTCACGGGCATGGGGAACGCGGGCACCAACGGCTCCGAGTCGGGCGATTTCGTCTGCCGCGTGGGCGTGCAGGCCGAGCGGCTCGCCCCCACCCAAGCCTACGGATTTCGGATGATCGGGTTCGTGCTCCCGTTCCTCATCATCCCGCTGCTCTCGGAGGGTGCTTTCACAGTGGGCTTCTTCACCATCGCCGTAGGCATCTTCGGCCTCTATCTCGCCCTGCGCAACGGCATCAAGCACGAGCTCGGCTGGTGGCGCAATGCGGGACGCTCCATCATCTCGGGAGCTTCGAGCGGCCTTCTGTGGGCCCTCTTCACATACCTGTTGTTCTCCTGTAGCTACGGCTACGGGCTGCGTCGATAAAGCTGGTGGTACCTGTTGCAACCGAAGCGCGATTACTACGAGGTTCTTGGCGTTGCGCGCGACGCCGAACAGAAAACGATCAAGCGGTCATTTCTCAAGCTGGCCCGCACCCTCCATCCCGATGTCAACGACGCGCCCGATGCCGAGGAGAAGTTCAAGGAGGTCAACGAGGCGTATTCCGTCCTGTCCGATGAGGCCAAGCGGGCGAACTACGATCGCTACGGCGACGCCGAGGGGCCTGCGGGCTTCGGCGGCGGCTCCTATGCCGACATGTCGGACTTCTTCGGGGGCGGCTTCGGCATCAACGACATCTTCGAGAGCTTCTTCGGCGGCATGGGAGGCGCGCGCGGCGGGGCTGCGGCGCGTACGCGCGGACGCGATATGGGCATCCGCCTCTCCATCACCCTCGAAGAGGCTGCTGCCGGGTGCACCAAGACCATCTCGTACAACCGCCTCGCGCCCTGCGACGACTGCGGCGGCACGGGCGCTGCCGAGGACGGATCGCTGCACACCTGCGAGCGCTGCCACGGAACGGGCCGCGTCATGGAGGTGCAGCGCACCATCTTCGGCCAGATGCAGAGCCAGACCACCTGCCCCGTCTGCCACGGCGAGGGCAAGGTCGTGGACCATCCCTGCGAGACCTGCGGCGGTTCGGGCCGCACCCCCGAGAAGGAAACCGTCGAGCTGAACATCCCCGCCGGCGTGCATTCCGGCCAGACCATCAGCGTGGCGGGCAAGGGCGAGGCCGGCATTCGCGGCGATGCTGCGGGCGATCTCGTCGCGAGCATCGAGGTTGCGCCGCACGAGCGCTTCGAGCGCCAGGGCGACGACCTCGTCTGCACGGTGCGCATCGACGCGCTGCAGGCCATCGTGGGCTGCAGCGTCGAGGTCGAAGGCATCATGGCCGACGAGGCCATCGCAGTGGAGGTTGCGCCCGGAACGCAGTTCGGCGAGCGCGTCGTCTGCCACGGCCACGGCATGCCCAACATCTCCACCGGCCTGCGCGGCGATCTCATCGCCCTCGTCCAGATCCTCACGCCCACCGATATCGACGACGATGACCTCGCCGACATCGAGCGCATCGTCGATGAGCGCACGGCGGGGAAGGATACCGCGCGCCGATCGCCCTTCGAGAAGAAGCGCACCCGCCCCTCCAAGAAGGCCAAATCCCGGAAAAAGCGCCCATGACGGCTCCCGTCTTCGCGATGGTCAATCTGGGATGCCGCGTCAACCGCGTGGAGTGCGACCGCATAGCCGAACAGCTCGAAGCCGCGGGCTTCGCCCTCGGGGCCGCCGCCGAGGCGGATGCCGTGATCGTGAACACGTGCGCGGTGACGGGGGAGGCCGAGGCGAAGACGCGCAAGGCCGTCCGCCGGGCCGCACAGCTCCCGCACCAGCCGCTCGTCGTGGCCACGGGATGCGTCGCCAACCTCTTCGCCGAGTCGCTTGCCGCGCTCGCGCCCAACGTGCGCGTCATGCGCGACAAGGACGCCGTCGCGCATGCGGTCGTCGATGCGCTCGGCGCACGTGCGGGCGAGGCCCCGCGTCTGCGCACCGCGCCCACGCCCACGGGACGCACGCGTCCGGGCATCAAGGTGCAGGACGGCTGCGACCTGCGTTGCAGCTACTGCATCGTGTGGAAGGCACGCGGCGCGTCCTCATCGGTTCCCGCCTCCCAGGCAGTCGCCGAGGTGGAGGCCGCCTGCGCGCGGGGCGCGCGCGAGGTCGTGCTCACGGGCATCAACCTCGGTCGCTACGACGATGCGGGCAGGGGCTTGCCCGACCTGCTCGAGCTGCTTCTCGAGAAGACCTCGGTGGGACGCGTGCGGATATCGTCCATCGAGCCGCAGGACGTGGACGGGAGGCTCGTCGCGCTCATGGGGGCTTCGGACGGACGCATCGCGCCCTACCTGCACATGTGCCTGCAGTCGGGCTCCGATGCCGTGCTGCGTCGGATGGGCCGCGTGTACACGGCGGAAGACTTCGCCGCGCGTGCCGAGGCCGCGCGCGCCGCCGTGCCGCATCTCGCCATCGAGACCGACCTCATCGTGGGCTTTCCCGGCGAGACGGACGGCGAGTTCGAGGAATCCCGTGCCTTCTGCGAGCGCATGGGCTTCTCGCACATCCACACGTTCCGCTATTCGAAGCGCCCCGGTACCCGCGCGGCCGAGATGCCCGGACAGGTGCCGCCTGCGGTGAGCGCCGCGCGCAGCGATGCCATCCGCACGCTCGGCGCACGTCTGCGGCATGCCTGCGCCGAGCAGCTCGTGGGCACGCGCGATCGCGTGGTCACCCAAGAGGTGGGCGGCGGCGTCACAGGCGGGCTCTTCTCGTGCACGCTCGACAGGGCGATCGCGACGGACGACCTCGTGGACGTGCGCATCGTCGGCGTGGACGGGGATGCAACGCTCAGCGCCGTTGTGCTCTAAGTTCGGGCGATCTCGCGGTATCATAGATGGGAAGCGCAACGCATCCGCGTTCGATCACCTTGCATGTGGAGGAGCATGGAGCCTACCCAAATCCGCCTGACCATACCCGATTCCGTCGATCCCACCCGTCTGATGGGACCGGCCGACTCCCTGCTCCGTCGCATCGAGCATACCTTCGACGCCATGGTCGTCGTCCGAGGCAACATCATCGCCCTCTCGGGCGCCATCGAGGTGGTCGAGCAGGCGGCCACGGTGTTCTCGCGCCTCATCCGCCTGGTCGAGATGGGGGAATCGCCCACCGCCGACGATGTGGACGTGATCATCGACCAGGTCAAGCACGGGGCCCGCGCCCATGAGATGCTCTCCGACGACGTGCTGCTCACCTATCGGGGGCGCAGCATCAGGCCCAAGACCGACGGCCAGAAGCGCTATATCGACTCCATCCGTTCCAACACGATCACCTTCGGCCTCGGCCCTGCGGGCACGGGCAAGACCTATCTCGCCATGGCCTGCGCCGTATCGGCGCTCAAGCGCCGCGAAGTGGGGCGCATCGTGCTCTGCCGTCCCGTCGTCGAGGCGGGGGAGTCGCTGGGGTTCCTGCCCGGCACGCTCGAGGAGAAGCTCGACCCGTACGTGAGGCCCCTCTACGACGCGCTCTTCGACATGACCGATGTCGAGAAGGGCAATTCCCTCATCGACCAGGGCGTCATCGAGATCGCACCGCTCGCCTTCATGCGCGGCCGCACCCTCAACGATGCGTTCGTCATCCTCGATGAGGCGCAGAACACCACGCCCGAGCAGATGAAGATGTTCCTCACCCGTCTGGGCTTCTCGTCGAAGTTCGTGGTGACGGGCGATGCGACGCAGCGCGATCTGCTGGGCCGGAGCGGCCTCGACCAGGCGCGCGAGGCGCTCGAGGGCATCGAGGGCATCGCCTTCATCGACTTCGATCGCAACGACATCGTGCGCCATTCGCTCGTGGCACGCATCGTCGATGCCTTCGCCGCCTGCGAGGGAGGTAGGCGCGATGCAGCTTACCGTTGATTGGAGCGTGGACGAGGACGCCGCCCCGCCCATCGGATCCGATGAGATGCAGGGCGTCCTCGAGGCGGTGCTGGTCCGCGAAGGCGTCGAGCGTCCCTGCTTCGTGTCGGTGTCGGTGGTGGACGACGAGAAGATCCGCGCCTGCAATGCGCGGTGGCGCGGCATCGATGCCGCCACCGACGTCATCTCGCTCGAATGCGAACGGCCGAACGACCCGGGCCTTGCGGAGGACGAGCCCTGCGAGCTGGGCGACATCATGATCGCGCCCGCGTTCATCGAGCGGCAGGCCGCAGAGTTCGGCACCACCTGCGCCGATGAGTTCCGCATCATGCTCGTGCACGGCATGCTGCATCTGCTGGGATACGATCATCTGGATGAGGGCGATGCCCAGGCTATGGAGGCGCTTGAGAACGAGATCCTCGCGCTCATCCCCACCGACGACCCTGCGCTCGCCCTCGAGTTCACGCGCCACGACGAAGGTGGGGGTGCGTCATGATTCCCGGAAAAGGCCCCCGCCACCCCACGCTCAGAAAGGCCTTCCACTACGCCCGCCAGGGCATGCGGAGCGCATTCGAGAGCGAGCGCAACATCAAGATCATCATGGCCGTGGGCGCGTGTGCCGTGCTCGCGGGCTTCATCATCGGCCTCAACCTCATCGAATGGGCCATCGTGCTGCTGTGCTGCGGCGCGGTGACGAGCGCGGAGCTGTTCAACACGTCCATCGAGGCGGTCGTGGACCTCGTGTCCCCCGAATTCCATCCGCTCGCCGGCAAAGCGAAGGACATCGCGGCGGCGGCGGTGTGGATCATCTCGCTCAGCTCGATCGTCATCGGGCTCTGCGTCTACGCCCACGCCATCCTGAGATAGCTCCCACGGGAAGGGGATTGAGCATGCATGAGAGCGCCGCTCCCTTCAAAAGCGGTTTCTGCGCCCTGGTAGGCAGGCCCAACGCGGGCAAGTCCACGTTGGTGAACGCCTGCATGGGGGAGAAGCTCGCCATCACGAGCCCCGTTGCGCAGACCACGCGCAGAAGGCTCCGCGCCGTCATCAACACCGACCGCGCCCAGATCGTCATCGTCGATACGCCGGGGCTGCATAAACCCAAGGACGCCCTCGGCAAGGAGCTCAACCAGACGGCCCTCGGCGAGCTGGCCGACGCCGATGTGGTCGCCTACCTCGTGGATGCCACGGCCCCCGTGGGAAGCGGCGATGCCTGGGTGGCCCGCCACGTGGATGCGTCGCAGGCTCCGTTCAAGCTTCTCGTGATCACCAAGGCCGATCTCGTCACCCAGGATGAAGTTCTCCTTCAGCTTGAAAAGGCGCGCGGCTTGGCAACGTTCGACGATGCTCTCGTGGTTTCGGCCGCCGAGGGTTTCAACGTGGATGCATTCCTCTCCATCGTCGAGGACCACCTGCCGGAGGGCCCGCAATGGTTTCCCGCCGACATGGGCAGCGATGCCACCGACGAGGATATCGTCGCGGAGTTCGTGCGCGAGAAGCTGCTGCTCAACCTGCGGCAGGAGGTGCCGCATTCCGTGGCCGTCATCTGCGATGGCATCGCCTTCTCCAAAGATCGCGCCTCGATTGCCGCAACCGTCATCGTGGAGCGCGAGGGCCAGAGGGGCATCGTCGTCGGCGCGGGCGGTTCCATGATCAAGCGCGTGGGCATCGAGGCGCGCAAAGATCTCGAGCGCATGTTCGGCTGCAAGGTATATCTCGACCTGAACGTGAAGGTTGCTCCGCTCTGGCGTCGCGATGCCCATGAGATCAGGCGTTTGGGATACAGCTCAGAGGGCTGATCGATGGGCTCGCGCAAAAGCTTCCGCGCCAAGGGCATCGTGCTGGACCGCACCGTGCTCGGCGAGCACGACCTCATCCTCACGCTGCTGCTCGAGTCGGGCGAGCAGCTGCGCGCCGTTGCAAAGGGAGTCCGAAAGGGCAAGAGCCGGATCTCCGCCCGCTGCGACTACTTCTGCGAATCTGATTTCCTCATCTACCAGGGCAGGAAGCTCGATGTCATCTCGGATGCGACGTCCATCGACGCCCATCGCGGACTCAGCGCCTCGCCCGAGAAGGTCTCCGCCGCCGCCGCCGTCTGCGAGGTGGCAACGCTCACCTCGTTCGAAGAGAGCCCCGATGCGTTCCTGCACCCCATCCTCTCACGTGCGCTCACGGCCCTCGAACAGGCTGATGACCAGCCGCATCTCGACCTCGTGGTCGCCGCATACGCCTTCAAGGTGCTCGCCCATAGCGGATGGCGCCCCGAGCTGGGGGAGTGCGCGGTCTGCGGAGATGAACGGCCGCTCTCCATCTCGATCATCGCGGGCGGCCTCGTATGCCGCAGCTGTGCGGCGACCCTTCCCGATGCCGAACCCATCTCCACCTCCCAGGCGGCATGGTTTCGCTCGCTCATCTCCCTGCGGTTCGACGATCTCCTTGCGTCGGACATCGATGACGAGACGGCTCTGTTCCTGCTCGGACGCGCCCATGCCTGGGCGGCAACGGTGCTCGCCGTTCGGCTGAAGGCCATGGAATTCGCCTTGAGGTTGTGAGCGCGCGTTTGCACGCCGATCCCCTCCGCTCGCGGAGCGCATCTCCCGCATCATCGAGCATCCGATTCGTCAAGCTATGTAAACGGGTACACTATCCTTGAACGCCAGCCTCTTCATGCTTTTGAGACGGCTATGTGGCTCTATGTGTCGAATCGGGTAGAACAACCGGGATATGGAGGTG
>JAWRJQ010000083.1:0-23796 GCA_040307385.1 Atopobiaceae bacterium | reverse complement strand
CATGACCTCCTCGGTGGCGTTCACCGCGCGCAGGCGCTCGGAATCCACGAGCAGCACGCCGTCGCAGGCGGCCTCGATGGTGATCTTGCCCTCGCGCGGCTCGCCCGCAGCCCGCGTGTTGGGGCCTGAGCAGAGCGCCGCGAGCCGACGTGCCGCATCATCCTCATGGAGCATGCCGGGCCGCGCCTCCCACACATAGAGGTGCTCCTTACCCATGGAGAGCAGCACCGGCACGTCCTCCTCGGCAACCACATGGCCCTTCTTGAAGCGGGCACCCTTGTAGCGCGGCAGCGCCGCGCCCGTCTCGTCGATGCCTCCCGGCAGGATCTGCGTCATGTCGTGGCACAGGATGTGCCCGACGGCTTCCTCGGTCTTCACGAGCTTCATGCCTGCTCCTCCTCCCGCACGACGACCTCATCCCCCGCACGCACGGTGCCGCCGCGCACCACCACGCAGAAGATGCCGTCGGTGGGCATGACGCACATGCCCGTGAGCCTGCGGATCTCGCAGTCGTTGTGGCAGGTCTTGCCGATCTGCGTGACCACGAGGCGGCACGCGCCCACGTCGAGTACGCTGCCCACCGGAAGCTCCTTGAGGACGATTCCCTCGACGAGCAGGTTCTCCGCAAAGTCGCCGGCCTCGAGCTCGATGCCCTTGGCGCGCATGAGATCGACCGACTCGTTGCCGAGCAGGCTCACCTGGCGATGCCAGTTGCCCGCATGGGCATCTCCCTCGATGCCCAGGCCCACGCGCAGGCGCATCTCGTCCACCTCATGCTTGCGCACGCCCTTGCGCTCGCTCACGCAGCAGGCCAGCACGCGGCCGCGCGCCGCGCTATCCGTCTCCATCATCCCTCTCCCCTTTCGAAATGTCCGGACGCGCCGCCGTCCTTCTCGAGCAGGCGCACCCCCTCGATAACCATGTCGCGCTGGTGAGCCTTGCACATGTCGTAGATGGTGAGGCCCGCGACCGACACCGCCGTCAGCGCCTCCATCTCCACGCCCGTCTCGCCCGTGCAGCGGCAGCTCGCCTCGATGGCGATGCCGTCATCCTCGATCGCAAACGCCAGGTCCACCCCCGTGAGCATGAGGGGATGGCACATGGGCACGAGCTCCCAGCAGCGCTTGGCGGCCATGATGCCCGCCACCTGCGCCACGGCGAGCACGTCGCCCTTGCCGACCCCTCCCGCGCGGACGAGCGCCACGGTGTCGGGGTTCATGAGCACCTTGCCGGCCGCCCGCGCTATCCGCATGCTCCGATCCTTGTCCGACACGTCCACCATGCGCGCGCGTCCCTGCTCGTTGAAATGCGTGAGCGCCATGGCTCATCCTCCTATCTCGTTCATACTGCGTCCCGCCTCGCTCGCGTGCCCGGCGTCCATGCGGTGGCCCGCCGGCTTGCCCGCGATGCCGCGGCGCAGGGCGCAGGCGAGCTGCTCGCCCTCAAGCCCGCGCAGATCGACCTCGAAGGCGCTGTGCAGGCAGGGCTTGAGCCGACCGTCCGACGTCAGGCGGATGCGGTCGCAGCTGCCGCAGAAGCGGTGCGTCATCGGACGGATAAGGCCCACGGTGCCGCGCCAGCCGGGCGCGCGATAGGTCTCGGACACGCCGTCCGCGCCCGCCGGAACGAGCTCAGGCACTGCCTCGAGCACCGCATCTGCGCTCACGAAGCGCTCGCGCGGCCAGGCGGCGCACTCCCCCATGCGCATGAGCTCGATGAAGCGCATAGAGAGATCGCGGTCGTGTGCGAGCTCAGCTAGGCGGCGGATCTCGTCGTCGTTGATGCCGCCGATCAGCACGCAGTTCAGCTTGGTGCCGGTGAAGCCCGCCGCGCAGGCCGCATCGAGGCCGGCCAGCGCATCGGCGAGGCTCCCGCCGCGCGAGAGCCGCCCGTAGCGCGCGGGATCGAGCGTGTCGATGCTCAGGTTCAGACGCGAGAGCCCGGCGGCGCGCAGCTCGGCGGCGAGCGGTGCGAGCAGCGTGCCGTTCGTGGTCATGGCCACCTCCTCGATGCCGGGCACCGACGAGAGCATGCCCACGAGCTCGGTGACGTCTCGCCGCACCAGCGGCTCTCCGCCGGTGAGGCGCAGCTTGCGCACGCCGAGCCCCGCCGCCGCGACCACGATGGCGCGGATCTCCTCGAACGAGAGGATCTCGTCGTGGGTGCAGAGGGGCACGCCGTGGGCCGGCATGCAGTAGCGACAGCGCAGGTTGCAGCGGTCCGTCACCGAGATGCGCAGATAGCGCACCTCGCGGTCGAAGCCATCACGCATGAGCGCCTCCTCCTTCCCGCCCGCCCGTATCGACGAGGGGCATGACCTTGTCGGGCGCGATGGAGAGCATGAGGCTCTCCGGGTTGCCGAGCGCGTCCCATGCCTTCTTCTCGCATTCGTAGCGCAGCAGGGCGCCGCCCGGCGTGCGGGCCATCACGATGGTGGAGAAGCAGCTGTCGATCACGCGGTCGACCGTGCAGGGGATGTCGTTGGGGCCCTCGGCGACCGTGCCCCGCCGCGCCTGCAGGTAGTGCGCCCGCAGGCCGGCATGCGTCACGTCCTCGGGGCAGGCCAGCCCGCTCGTGAGCGTGACGCCCCAGTCTTCGCAGCGCAGCAGCCCCGGCCCCGCCAGCTCGGCGCGGCTCACGTTCTTGCAGCCGCTGATGAGAGCCGCCGCGAGCGTCGTCGGCGCCGCGAAGAGCTCGCGCACGCCGCGCTTGGGGTCGCAGCGCCCCGCGCTCATCACGCAGACGCTGTCGCAGAGCCGGTACACCTCGTCGCGATCGTGCGACACGAAGACGGCCCCGCCCGAGAAGCTCCGCAGCGTGTCGGCGAGCTCCAGCTCCAGCTGCCAGCGAAGGTAGCCGTCGAGCGCCGAGAAGGGCTCGTCCAGGCAGATGAGCTCGGGGTCGTTGGCGAGGATGCGCGCCATGGCGCAGCGCTGCTGCTGCCCGCCCGACAGCTCGGCGGGCAGATGGTCCTCGAGCCCCTCGAGCCGCATGATCTTGATCTGCTCGCGTGCGCGCGCCAACCGCTCGGCGCGGGACGCCCCGCAGGCACCCGCGATCACGTTCTGCAGCACGGTCATCGTGGGAAAGAGCGCATAGCTCTGGAAGAGATAGCCCACCCGGCGCTGCTGCGGAGGCAGGTCGATGCCCTCCTCGGAGTCGAAGAGCACGCGCTCCCCCAGCGTGATGCGTCCGCGATCGGGGCGCAGCACGCCGGCGATGCACCGAAGCGTCATCGACTTCCCGCAGCCCGAGGGACCGAGCAGCGCCAACGTCTCGCCCGCGCCGGCCACCTCGAAGGCCACGCGCAGGTCGAAGCCCGCCAGGTGCTTTTCGATATCGACGGAAAGACCGTTCATGAAGCCTCCCTCCCCTCACGTCCCAAGCGCGAGCGCCGCTCGAAGAGGTTCATGGCGATGAGCACCACGGCCGACATCGCGAGGTTCACGAGCACCCACCGCACGGCGCCGGCATCGTCGCCCGTCCGCCAAAGCTGGTAGACCGTCGTGGAGACCGTCGCCGTGACGCCCGGCGTGTAGCCGCACAGCATGGAGGTGGCGCCGTACTCGCCGAGGGCCCGCGCGAACGCCAGCACGGCGCCCGCGACGATGCCGCCGCGGCAGCACGGCAGCTTGAGACGCCAGAACACCCACGGCTCGGATTTGCCGAGCGTGCGGGCGGCGTCCGCGAGGTCGTGATCGAAGCTCTCGAACGCGCCGCGCGCGGTGCGGTACATGAGCGGGAAGCTCACCACGACGGTGGCGAAGATGGCGGCATACCATGCCATCGTCAGCTTGATGCCGAAGACGCCCATAACCCAGGCGCCCACGGGACGTCGGGGCCCGAGCGCGATGAGCAGCAGATAGCCCACCACGGTCGGCGGCAGCACGAGCGGCAGGGTGAGGATGACATCGAGGATGCCCTTCACCACGCGCGGCGCGCGGGCCACCACATTAGCGAGCGCTATGCCCAGGAAGAAGACGACCACCGTGGATGCGGCGGCGATCCTCAGCGAATTTATCAGCGGATACCAGTCCACGTCGCGCTCCTCTGCTCGAAGGGTCGGGAGCAGGGCATCTCGAACGGCCTGCCCTGCAAGGCGTCGAACGCTGCGTGCCACGCTACTCGGCAAGCGGCGTGAAGCCGACCTCCTCGAAGCAGGCGCTCGCATCGGGGGTCCCGAGGAACTCGAGGAACGCGACGGCCTCGTCATGATGCGGCGCTTCCTTGAGAACGGCAGCGGGGTAGACCACCCGCCCGCACATCTCCTCGACGGCCTCATCGACCATCTCGAGCCCGGCGGACGTGGCATCGGTCTTGTAGATGATGCCGCAACCCACAGCGGCCTCGGCCACCTGCGCGGTGACCTCCTTCACGTTGGTTCCGTAGCTGATGCAGCCGGCCTGGGCGAGCTCTTCTTCATCGAGCCCGTAGGAGGCGAGTATCTTCTGGGCGTACTGGCCCACGGGCACGTCGGCGTTGCCCATGGCCAGCAGCAGGTCGTGGGCGCCGAGCAGCTCGGCCATCTTGTCGAAGCTCCCGATGGAGCGGGGGTTATCCGACGGCACGCAGAGCGTGACCTTGTTCTCGAGAATGTCGGTGCGCGTCGCGTGGTCGATGAAGTCAAGGCCCTCCTCATGATCCTTCTCCGCCTCCGCGTCGAGCTGGTTCATCTGCCGCTGGCCGGCGGAGATGAACAGGTCGCAGGCGGCGCCCTCCGCGATCTGGGTCTTGAGCGTGCCCGATGAGTCGAAATTGAAGGAGAGCTCGATGCCGGAGTTGACGCTCCGATAGAGCTCGCCCGCCTTGGTAAGCGATTCGGTCATCGAGGCGGCCGCGAACACGATGAGCGTCGTGGATGCGCTCTCCGGGGCGGTGGTGCCGGTCGCGGAGGCATCTTCCGCATCGCTGCCGCCCGTGTCGCCACCGCATGCCGCGAGGCCGCAGGCGGCGGCTCCCGCTAGGGCCGCCATGAACGAACGCCTGGTCAGATTCGTGCCGGTGGTGCTGGTGTTACCGAACATACCTATCCTCGTTTCTCGCGCTATCTTTCGGTCCCAATACCGCCTGGGGACCATATGCCGCTCTGTGTGCACGGCTGCATGCTGGTTGCACGCCTCCTATCCGTGCGGCCGCTGCGGGCGAAGCTCGGCGCGGCAGCGGATCATCTGCGCCGCGATGGAGACGGCGATCTCCGCCGGCGTC
Source organism: Atopobiaceae bacterium (assembly GCA_040307385.1). Lineage (GTDB taxonomy): Bacteria > Actinomycetota > Coriobacteriia > Coriobacteriales > Atopobiaceae > RUG721. The sequence continues at coordinate 18,591 of JAWRJQ010000083.1, read as the reverse complement.
ACGGCCAGGATGTCCTCGCCGATGGGGAGATGGACCGCATCAGCCCATGCGGCGGCGACCCCGCGTTCCTCAAGCGAGTGCCGGGCGAAGGCCGCCTTGCGTCGACTGCCGATGCAGCCTACGTAGGCGGGGCGTGCGCCGCTCACCTGCTCGAGCACGTCGATATCGGCGGCGTGCCCGTGGGTGAGCACCACCACGTAGTCGCGGCGCGTGACCTTGAGGTGGCTCCCGATATCCTCGAAGTCTCCGCAGATCACGCGCTCAGCCGTGGGAAAGCGCGCAGGCTGAGCCATCTCGGCGCGGTCGTCGAACACCACCACGCGGAAACCCACGCTCGTGAGCACGGGCGCAAGCGCTGCCCCCACGTGCCCTGCTCCGAACAGGAAGGCAACCGGGTCGGGGCCGAGCGGCTCGACGTAGGTGCATGCGTTCTCATCCCAGCGCGGGGAGTCGGCCACCGCACGCGGGTCATCCTCATCCAGCTCATCCACCCCCGCAACTTCGAGTTCGACGGCCGCAGGGTCGGCCCAGCGCTCGGTGAGCACGAACGATTCCTCCGCAGCAAGCCGCGATAAGATCTCATCGCGCAGGAAGCGAGCCTCCTGCTCGGGCGCGCGCGAGACCCGCACCGCGATGAGCGCGTCGCCGCCGCAGGCCATGCCCGTCAGCTCGTGGGTGAGCCACTCGAGGGAGCCGTCCTGCTCCCCCGCCATCACGCGGGCGGCGCGCTCCTGAGCCATCTGCTCCACACGCCCTCCTCCCACGGTGCCGATGAAGCTGCCGTCCTCGAGCAGCGCCATGCGCGCGCCGGCGTGGCGCGGCATCGAGCCGTGCGTATCCAGGACGGATGCGAGCACGTAGCGGCGCCCCGCCTCGCACTCGGAAAGCAGGCGACGCACGAACTGGGCGTCCCTCATGGTCTCGTGCGAATCGGTCATGTCTCTACCCCTTCAGCCTTCCCGACAGACGCAGCAGCGCCTCGAGCACGCCGCCGGCCACGGCGCGCGCCTTATCCGAGCATGTGCAGCAGTGCCCCGGCTTGCAACGCGGGTCGATGTCGCCCGCCTTCATGCCGCGCGTCACGGGACAGCCCTCCTGGAGCAGCCCGCGCAGCACGCCGTCGATGGTGGCGAGCAGTGGCTGACCTGCCACCATCCCCACGACGTCGCCCGCGCTCACGCGATCGCCGATCTCGGCCCGAGGCTCGAAGAGGCCGTCGGCAGGCGCGCGCAGCACGCGGTCGGTGGTGTGGCCGCCGATGTTGCCGGGTACGCCCGTGTTGGGGATGGGCGAGCCGGACATGATGACGCGCCCCAAGTAGTGGCCGCGCTTGGTCTCCACGGCTGCATGGCAGTCGGCGGAGGCGTCGTCGCCGGCGCGAAATCCCGGTCCCACGCCGATGACGATGGGCGCCATGTCGCGCGTTGTTCCGAGATTGCGCTTGGCGACGATCGCATCGACCACGGCGTCCGGTGCAAGCTGGGGGATGCTCGTCCCCTCAGGGTCGACGAGCAGCGCGATCTCTCCTGCGGCTGCCACGCGGGCGGCTTCGTCCGCATCGGCGCAACGCTTGCCGCGCACGTCCTCGACCTGCGTCTCGCCAAGCCGAATGGCCTCCGAGAAGCACACGGTGCGACGGACTGCCGTGGGCACGGCCACGTCGAGCATCACGATGCTCGCACCGGCCCGGAACAGCCGCAGCGCGATGCCCGAGGCGAGATCACCCGCTCCCCTGATGACGACCAGCATCTCCTCTCCCTTCCCGACTATGGCGCGCTTGGGTGCATCAACCCTACCGTTATATTTTTAAATATGCAACGGTGGCGTGCGTGCATCCTTTCGCCCATAGGCCATGGCTCATGTCCTATGCTATGCTTTGGTCACCTCACAGCATATTACTTTTTGTAAGGGAGCAAGATGAATTTTCTTGATTTGCTCCGAACGGACTCTGGAATCGTCTCAGTGGTCGGCAGCGGAGGCAAATCCACGCTTGTCACCGAGCTGGCGCGGGCGCTCCCGACCACGGTGATCGTGGCGACCACGACGCATATGCTACCGCCGGCGAATCTGCCGCTGCTCGTCGATGCCGAAGAATGGGAGATAGCGGAGGGGCTGATGCGCCATCGAGCGCTCTGCGTGGGCGCGTGGGCGGATGAACCGGGGGGCAAGCTATGCGCTCCAGCCTTGGGTTTCCCCAACCTTTCCGCCCTTGCGGACCATGTGCTCGTCGAGGCTGACGGAGCGCGGAGGATGCCGCTGAAGGCGCATGCGGAATACGAGCCGGTCATTCCTGCAGGCAGCGCTCAGACGATACAGCTCGTGGGCGCCTCGGGGTTCGGTAGGCCCGTGGGAGAGGTCGTCCATCGAGCGGAGCTCTTCTGCAAGCTCGTCGGTTGCACGACGGATGACGTGTGCACGCCCGAACTTGCCGCCGAGGCCATGGCTAAGGAGCACGCGAGCGGTATCGTGCATGCCGACATCGTGGTGGTGAACCAGGTCGATGATGAGGGTGCACGCGCGCTTGCTGCCCGATTCGCCCGAGCGCTGCGAACCCACGGGGATGATGTGGGCGTGATGGCGGGCTCGGTGCGCGCCAGACGCCTTGAGCGCCTCTGAGATCGCCGCTTCGTGCGCTCATCCCGCTGGGTGCAACGGCACTGCATACACAAAATGTCTCCAATGCTGCACGGTTCCGGTAGTCGAACGGGTATCGCTCTTTCCGATTGCATAACTTTGGCTTTTTTAGCCCTGATTCTGCATAGAAATACGGCCCAGGATGTCCTCGGACCGGAACCGTGCAGCATTGGAGACATTTTGTGTACGCGGCGGGCATGCAAAGCCCTTTCCGCGCGTGCGCCCACGCATGTCGAGCGGCAGATGACGGGGGTTAAAGAGCTCCAGCGCTTGCAGCCTACGAAAAACGCACCTGATCAGCATACGTCAGCAGATTAGGAGGCCGACGTCCATCCTTTGCAGCGATGATATTATGCGCCACGGCCATGCCCATGTGGTAATTTGCCTCGTAGGTTGCCGAACCAATGTGCGGCGTCACCAGCACGTTGGGAAGTTCGAAGAGCGCAGACGGGTTGGGAGGTTCCTTGTCGGGAACATCGGTGGCATATCCCGCGAGCTGGCCGGCCAGAAGAGCCTTCTCGAGTGCTTGAGACCTCACTATTCCTGCACGTGCTGTATTCACCAGAACAGCCTCCTTCTTCATAAGGCGCAGTTCCTTGGCACCGATGAGGTTCTTCGTAGCTGAAGTCAGCGGGGCGTGGATGCTGATGATGTCAGCTCTGGAAATGAGGTCATTCAGGCTCGTGTAGAGCAGGCCGACGGCAGCAGCCTCATTGCGTTGAACTATGTCGTTTCCGATGATGTCCATCCCGAAGCCCATCGCCCGGCGTGCAACGGCCATGCCAATATCTCCGACGCCTATGATTCCAATGGTCTTACCAAACAAGCTACGTCCGCAGGCCTTCTCCCATACGCCGGAACGCAGGCTGTTTACGCTCTGGGTGATTTTACGCTCCAGATCGAGGATGAGCCCGAAAGTAAGATCCGCCGTCTCCTCAGCGTTGGCTCCAGGAGTGTTAGCTACCATGATCCCGGCCTCAAGAGCATCGCGAAAGTCGATGCCATCGATGCCGGCGCCATGGCGCACAATCAGCTTGAGCTTTTTAAGGCGCCTCATGGTTGAGGCATTCAAGCGGTCGTTACCCAGCACCAGCACATCGGCGTCAGCGGCAAAATCCACAATCTCCTGAGGTCGAAGGGGACGTCCGTAGGGGTTGATGCGCACCTCGCAACCGGCATCCTCTAGGTATTCCACCGGCTCATGGCGAAATACCCCAAATGTCGCGGCACACGACGCGACAACCCACTTCTCCGACATTCTGAAACCTCCTCCTCCACTCGAAAGAGGCCAGCGAACGACGGCCGAGAAGTCCCTCGATGTGGCAGCAACGTGCAGATGCTCTGGCATCTAAGTATCACCGTATCATCTGCTCGGGCGCAAACCCCAAAATACACAGAAGAACCCGGACGCAGCATGAAGGGCTTGGCAGGCGCCATGCTGTGGGCCTGTTTGCCTGGTCAGCCCCTTGAACACGACCGTTAACGAGAGAGCGGAAGTCCGCCGGGCATCATGCAAGGGCGCTTGGGGGGGTTCGGCTGTGCCAAGGACGTCGGAGCTAGAGCGATTCCCACGCGACGTTGATGGGTATCACCATGCAGCCTTACCACTCCGAAATCGTTCCATCGTAGTTCTTCCAGCTGGGATTGGTCCAAACCAGACCCTCGGCGGCCACCCTCTCTATCTTCTCCTCGTCCATGACCAATCCAAGGCCAGGCTCGGAGGGAATGTCCACATAGCCATCCCGGTACTCGAAGATCTCCTTGTTTTTAACGAAGTCGAGAAGATCGAAGCCCTGGTTGTAGTGGATGCCCAGGCTCTGCTCCTGAATGAATACGTTCGGAGAGCAGCAGTCCACCTGAAGCGTTGCTGCCAGCGCCACGGGGCCATAGGGAGCATGCGGCGCAGCCGCGAGGTCGTAAGCCTCAGCCATCGCGATGATCTTTCGAGTCTCAAGAACTCCCCCGCAGAGGGCGACATCAGGCTGGATGACATCGACCGCGCCCTGCTGAAAGAGGCGCTTGTACTCCCAACGCGAGTACAGACGCTCGCCTGTAGCAATGGGAATGCACACGGCATCGGCGATCTCTTGGAAGCTCTCCCAGTTCTCCGGCAGGACGGGTTCTTCGATGAACATCAGATGGTAGGGTTCGAGCGCCTTGGCAAGCACTTTCGCCATGGGCCTGTGAACTCGACCGTGAAAGTCAACTCCTATGGCAAGCTGGTCTCCCACCGCCTCACGGATGGAGACGACGCGATCCACCACAGCTTGGACCTTGTCATACGTGTCGACGTAATGGAGTTCCTCTGTGGCGTTCATCTTGATCGCCTTGAAGCCCTGAGATGCGCGCTCGCGCGCCTGATCGGCGACGTCAGAGGGACGATCTCCCCCAATCCATGAATAGACACGGATGCGATCTCTGACTACACCGCCCAAAAGCTCATAGACGGGGACACCGAACGCCTTGCCTTTGATATCCCACAACGCCATCTCAAGACCCGATATAACCGTCCCGTTGATGGGACCCCCACGGAAAAAGGAGCGGTGGAGCTCCTGCCAGATGCGCTCTATTTCGAACGGGTTGCGACCGATGATGCGCTCGGCCAACTCCTCGGCCCCCGCAACGACGGTTCTGGTCTTCGTACCCGAGATCATCTCGCCCCAACCGTCGATTCCCTCGTCGGTGGTGACCTTGCAAAAGATCCAGCGCGGTTTGATCTGGTAGATCTTAACCCCAGTTATCTTCATCTCTTTCGGTGCCTTTCTCGAAGTGTCGGGACGCGCTCTATGCACCGCGCCCCGACGCTACCGTGCGAACTCCAGTTAGCAGCTACTCGTCGTACTTGGAAGCATAGGCATCGATCTTGGACATGGTGATCTTCCTCTCGACGAGATACCAGACGGCGATGAAAACCACGACCAAGATAGGCACCGCAATGATTGCGTGCTCAGAGATGCAGCTCCAGAAAATGATTGCGGTCTGGGTGAGCGAGGGGCCCGCCATGGAAGCGATTTGACCGTCGAAGGCCAGGCCTGTCGACTGGGCAAGCTCGGTCATGTAAGGCGCGGCGAACGTGCCAGCATACAGAATCGCGGACATCACGGGAATGGCGATGAGGATCGACCGGAATACATTGCCGCGGCAGAGGGCGACGATAAGAGCCACGCGGAAGGTGACGACGGCAAGGTCGGCGAGGGGCATCATGCGGTTGCCCGGCAGGACGAATGCAAGCAGGATGGTGACGGGAATCATGATGAGGGCGGTGGTGATGACCTCGGGGTTACCCACGACGACAGCGGCATCAAGACCGATGGACAGGGCGCGGCCGCCAAAACGCTCAGAGGTGAACTTCTGCGCAGCAGCCGAAATGGGCATGAGGCCCTCGACAAACATCGCCGTCATTTTAGGCATGAGCACCATGACCGCAGCAACGTTGATGCCCGTCAAGAAAATCTGATCAACGGGGAAGAGCGCCAGCGCGCCCATGGCGCAGCCGAGAATGAAGCCGAGCATCATGGGATCGCCGAAGATTCCCAGGTACTTCTGGACATTCTTGATGGAAAAATTCACCTTGTTGAGTCCGGGGATGCGGTCGATCAGCCAGTTGAGCGGCGCGGCGATGATGATGGAGGAGGTATAGGAAATCGTTGGAAGCGTCACATCGGGAATGCCGAAAAAGTGCCCTATGAGCGGCTGGGTCCAGTCTGCGAACTTGAGAGTCATGACTGCGGTGATAGCCGTAGCTACAAGCGCCCACACGATGCTCTGGGTCACGAAGAACACTAGAATGCCCACGATCATCATATGATGGTAGTTCCAGATATCGACATCCATGGTATTGGTCTTCCCGAGAACGAGCATCAGTATGTTGATACCGAGTATCTCGAAAGCGAGAAAGGCGACGATCGGCGACGCCCAGGTGACCGCGGAGATGGCACCCCAGCCCACGTCGGTGACATCGAGGTTGAGACCGAAGTTGGTGACCATGGCGGCTGCGGCAGGGCTCACCGCCGACTTCAGAAGGTTCACGAGCAGGTTGATGCCCACGAACCCGCAGGTGATGGTAATGCCGCTCTTGAATGCCTTGGAAATAGACAGGCGGAAGATGAGCCCGAGAATCGTGATGATAATCGGCAGCATGACGTACGCGCCCGCGTTGATGAAGGCTTGGAATACTGCAAATGCGCCGTTGATAAAGACTTCCATTCTTTTCCTCCCTCGTTTTCTCCGTCAGGTCCTATTCCTGCGCCCTCAGGGTACGGACGATCTCGTCGAGCGTGGCCTCCTCGTTGATGCCCGTAAGGAGCGAGATGGCCATGATGCAGGGGGTCGTTACATCGGGATCGCTGAACTTGCCCGAAGTGACCACGAGATCATAATCGTTGGCCTTGTCATGTAGCTCGAGCATCTTGCACTGGCTGACCTGAATGTCAACACCGTGCTCCGCGCAATACTCTTTGATTTTCGCAGCGACCACTGTAGAGGTGGCGACTCCGTTACCGCACGCAATAAGAACGCGCTTGCTTGCCATGTCTTTCTCCTTTTCGGTCGTTGGTTGTTTTCCTGCACGCGTGGATGCGTGCGTCGATCCTGATGATTGGATTCCTCACATAAGAGTCGGTTCCACAAGTGCAAATGCCTCATCTTCGTCCTGAGAGGCGAGAAGCCTGCCTACAAGTTCTTGATCCCGGACAAGGGCGACGACCTTTTGAAGCATGTCAAGATGAGCATGGGGCTCGGTAAGGGCGAGCATAACCACGACGGAGACTTTGCAGCTGCTATTCGGGTCGTCCATTTTGCGCCAGTCAACAGGGTGCGCGAGGACGCCGACGCATAGAGCCCCGCTGATGACATGCTCAATGTCGCAGTGCGGAATGGCCACATTGAGCCCTCCCATGTCGAGGGCAGTGGGATAGCTTGCCTCGCGATCGATGACTGCCTGCGCAAAACTATCCTTTACGCATCCCTGCTCAAAAAGGACGGATGCCAGACGACGCTCGACATCCTCGCTGTTCAGGCCATCCTCCGTAATTCGAACGACGAGCGTGCTGTCAAATCTGAGATTTCCCATCTCTTCTCCCCCGATTCTCCGTATCGTGCGGCTAGCACGTGATGTCCAAGCGCGAGCTACCAAGCCACAGCCGCTTCGAGTCGCTTGATGGACTCGGAAAGCCCGCGTGCGTTGCACCTCAGAATGTCTTCGGGCTTGAAGATGCCCGAAGCGATTCCCGCATAGGTTGCCCCAGCATCGAAGAAGGACTGGACGTTGGAAACATCCACTCCGCCGACCGCCATGAGGGGGAGTTTGCCCAAGGGGGCTTGCACTGCTTTGAAGTAGCCAGGGCCGAGTTGCCCCGCCGGGAACACCTTGATGATATCGGCGCCCATACAGGCCATCTGCTGAATCTCGGAGGGGCTGAATGCGGCGGGGACGGCAACGATGCCGTGCGTCCTCGCAAGATCGAAGATCTCCTGCGTGAACATGATGGGAGACAACATGAACTCTGCGCCAGCCGCGACGGCCTGACGGGCAATATCTATAGTGGTCACGGTGCCCACGCCTACACGCACTTCAGAAGCGAACTCCCTATGCACTGCAGCGATGCTCTCCATCGCATGAGGAGAATTAGAAGCTACCTCGATGGAATTGACTTTGGTGCCGACCAACTGCTCTACAACGCTCAAGACTTGGTCGGTATCGTAGCCGCGCAGAATGACCGTAACTTTGGGAAGAATGAGGCTGCTCATAGAGGCTCCCTTGTTTGCTCTACCTACAGCAAATATATTTATGTATTTTTTCAATTACAAGAAATGCTATTCGACATTATTTCCACATATTTTTGATCACCTGGATCTGTATGTGCTCCAGCTATTTTTTATTGGATACAATGCTTTATAAAACTCTAAGTATTTAATTTAAAAGCTGATAAAAGCCTATTATATTATATGTATTCAAACTAGATTGAATGATGTAGTTGAAGTATCTTCAGAATTAACCTATGGATGATTGATGATATGAATGGAACTTACTATGCATATTTTTTTGTTTAAACTGCATTTTTTAACATAAGTACATGATATTCCTTCATAATTTCTACATATATGATCATGCCGGTTTGGATGTCCTGCGCACTGCGGAACGCCCCGGCCAGGTATCTCCCGGTCGGGACGCTCCCTCGTGCATATAAGCCTCTGCAAAAGAGCTTTCTACCGCACGCCGGCACGCTCCTTGGCAGCCTCGATCTCGGCGAGTTGGGAAGGCGAAAGATGGATGGGCCCGTACTCGCCGCTGCTGATGGGCCTGCCGGATTTGCCGGGATCCTCGACCTCGATGAGCTTGAACTCGCCATGGCCCTCGCGCCAGTTCTCGCGCGCCACGCTGATCATGAGCTTGATGCGATTGAGCTGGTTGACCTCGGAAGCGCCTGGATCGTAGTCCACCGCGACGATGTTGCTCTCGGGATGCATCTGGCGCAGGCGCTTGATGACCGATTTGCCCACCACGTGGTTGGGCAGGCAGGCGAACGGCTGCGCGCACACGATATTGGGCGTGCCCGTCTCGATGAGCTCAACCATCTCGGCCGTGAGCAGCCAACCCTCGCCCATGGTGTTGCACAGCGAGAGGATCTGCGCTGCCTTTCGAGAGAGATCGTAGATGTCGGGATAGGGCTCGAAGCGCGTGGTGGCCTTGAGCATCTTGTTGATGGGCGCACGGAAGCGCTCGACCAGCGCGATGCCGACGCGGTGCGTCAAGCGGCTCGTCGCCTTGGTGCCCAACTCGTCCTTCATATTGATAGCGTTGGTCATGCCAAAGAGGAAGAAGTCCACCAGGCCGGGCACGTTGGCCTCGCAGCCCTCGCCCTCGATGACCTTAACCACGTCGTTGTTGGCCGTGGGGTGGAATTTCACGAGGATCTCGCCGACCACGCCCACGCGCGGCTTGGAGCGGTCGTTGGTGAGCGGAAGCTCCTCGAAAGCGTTCACCGTACGCTGGCAGAATGCGTAGAACGCCTTATTGGAGACCTTCTTGTGCATGAGCGCACGGCCCTCTGCCATGCACTCCTCGTAGAGCGCATCGGCGCTACCCGGCTCGGCCTCATAGGGACGCACGCGGTAGAGCATCTGCATGATGAGATCGCCGTAGAGCAGCGCTTGCACAGCCTTCACGAGAATCGCAGGCTTGAAGAGCGTGAATCCCGGATTCTCCTCGTCGAGGCCGCTCGCGGCGCTCACCGAGATGACGGGCACCTCGGGGTGCCCCGCATCCTTGAGCGCCTTGCGGATGAGCGCGATGTAGTTGGTGGCGCGGCACCCGCCGCCCGTCTGCGAGATGAGCACGGCGGTTCTGGAAAGGTCGTACGTGCCGCTCTCGATGGCCTCCATGATCTGACCCGTGACCAGAATCGACGGGTAGCAGATGTCGTTGTTGACGTACTTCAAGCCCGCCTCCACGGCTCCTTGGTCGACGGAGGGCAGCAGCACCACGTTGTATCCCTCGCTTTGGAGAATCTCCTTCACCAGGTCGAAGTGGATGGGAGCCATCTGCGGGACGAGGAAGGTGTAGCCCTGCTCCCGCATCTCCTTGGTAAAGCGCACCTTCTTGAACGATGAGCTCGCAGCTTCGCGGTAGATGGGCACACGGCGACTGGTATCGGTTGCGCGCGCGGCCTCGAGCGAGCCGTCGGCCATGCGCACGCCCTGCGGCTCGACCTCGCCGATCTCGCCGGCTGCCGTGGCGCGCACGAGCTCCTCGCGCTGCTCCTTGAGTGCGGCCATGAGCGAGCGGATGCGGATGCGGGCAGCGCCGAGGTTCGACACCTGGTCGATCTTGAGCACGGTGTAGATCTTGCCGGAATTCTCGAGGATCTCCTGCACCTGATCGGTCGTGAGGGCATCGAGCCCGCAGCCGAACGAGAAGAGCTGGACGAGATCGAGGTCGTGGCGCTGCGCCACGAAGCGCGCGGCACGATAGAGGCGCGAGTGATACATCCACTGGTCGACCACGCGGATGGGGCGCTCGGGCGATACCTTGTGGGCGACCGAATCCTCGGTGAACACGGCGAAGCCGAAGGAGTTCACCAGCTCGGGAATGGCATGGTTGATCTCGGGATCGTTGTGATAGGGACGGCCCGCGAGCACGATGCCGTGCGCATCATGCTCCTCGATCCACGCAAGCGCCTCGTCGCCGGCGCGGTGCATGTCGTCTTTAAAGGCAAGGTCGGCCTCCCAGGCCGCGTTCACTGCCTCGTCGATCTCGGCATGCGTGATGTGCGCGCCCCGGAACCTCCCTCTGCCCTCGGCGGCCTCGCGCTCGCGCTGCTCGGACACCAGCTCGTACAGGCGGCGCTTGAGCTCGCTCTTCTTATCGTAGGGGATGAACGGGTCCATGTACTGGACCTTCCTATTGGCGAGCTCGTCCACGTTGAGGCCGAGCGCCTGCGGGTAGCTCATGACGATGGGGCAGTTGTAATGATTGGTGGTCGCGCTGTCCTCCTGGCGCTCCCAGCGGATGCAGGGCATCCAGATGAAGTCGGGGTCCTTCTCCAGCAGGTTCATGATATGGCCATGGGAGAGCTTGGCGGGATAACACACGCTCTCGGAGGGCATGGACTCGATGCCCGCATCGTAGGTCTTGCTGCTCGTCTGATCGGACAGGATGACCGAGAAGCCCAGCTTGGTGAAGAACGCATGCCAGAACGGGTAGTTCTCGTACATGTTGAGGGCGCGCGGGATGCCCACGGTGCCGCGCGGGGCCTCGTCGGCGGGGATGACCTCGCGCCCGAAGATGAGCTCGTTCTTATATTTGAAGAGGTTGGGCGCCTGCAGGGCGTTCTTGGCGCGCGTGCGCCCCGCGCCCCGCTCGCAGCGGTTGCCGGTGATGAAGCGGCGGCCCTCGCCGAAATCGTTGATGGTGAGCAGGCAGTTGTTCTCGCACAGGCCGCAGTGCACGCTGGTGAGCTTGACCTCGAGCCCTCTCAAGGCCTCGGCGGAGAGCACGCTCGAGACGCCGCTGGCACCGGCGCGGTCGCGGGCGAGCAGGGCGGCGCCGTACGCGCCCATGCTGCCGGCGATGTCGGGGCGGATGACGTTCTTGCCCGTGAGCAGCTCGAACGCGCGCAGCGTGGCATCGCTCATGAAGGTGCCGCCCTGCACCACGCACCACTGGCCGATCTCGTCGAAGTCACGCAGCTTGATGACCTTGAACAGGGCGTTCTTGATGACGGAGTACGACAGGCCCGAGGCCACGTCGCCGATGGTAGCGCCTTCCTTCTGCGCCTGCTTGACGCGGGAGTTCATGAAGACCGTGCAGCGGCTGCCCAAATCGACGGGCTGCTCGGCGGTGAGGGCCACGCGGGCGAACTCCTGGACGGTCATGTTCATGGAGTCGGCGAAGCTCGCGATGAACGAGCCGCAGCCCGAGGAACAGGCCTCGTTGAGCATGATGTGCTCGATGACGCCGTCCTTGACCTGCAGGCACTTCATATCCTGGCCGCCGATGTCGAGGATGAAGTTGACGTCGGGCACGAAGGCCTTGGCGCCGCGCAGGTGCGCCACGGTCTCGATCTCGCCGCTATCGGCGCGCAGCGCCTGGATGAGCAGGGCCTCGCCGTATCCGGTGGTGGTGACATGGCCGATGGTGCAGCCTTCCGGCAGCTGGGCGTAGATGTCGTTCATGATGGTCTTCGCCGTGCCGAGCACATCGCCGTTGTTGTTGTCGTACCACGTGTAGAGCAGCTGGCCCTCCTCGCCCACGACGGCGGCCTTCATGGTGGTGGAGCCCGCGTCGATGCCGATGAACACACGGCCTCGATAGGTCGCGATATCGCCCTTGGGCACCACCTGCTGGGCGTGGCGGGCGCGAAACTCCTCGAGCGCCGCCTCGTTCTCAAAGAGCGCGGGCAGGCGCGGAACCTCGCTGCCCTGAACGTCGGAAAGGTTCTCGATCAGGGTTATGACCTCGGCAAACGTGACGCGCTTCTCGCTCTCGCCCGCCAGCGCGGCCCCGGTTGCCACAAAGAGGTGGGCATTCTCGGGAACGATGATGTGCTCATCGTCGAGGCTCAGCGTGATGTAGAAGCGCTTCCGCAGCTCGGAAAGGTACTGCAGAGGGCCGCCGAGAAAGGCGACGTAGCCTCGGATGGGACGGCCGCAGGCAAGGCCCGAGACGGTCTGGTTGGCAACCGCCTGGAAGATGGAGGCGGCGATGTCTTCGGGGCGTGCGCCCTCGTTGAGGAGCGGCTGCACATCGGATTTGGCGAAGACGCCGCAGCGGCTCGCGATGGGGTGGATGCGCTCCATGCCCTTGGCGAGCTCGTTCAGACCGGAGGCATCGGTCTTGAGCAGCGACGCCATCTGGTCGATGAAGGCGCCCGTGCCGCCGGCGCAGGTGCCGTTCATGCGCTGCTCGATGCCGTTATCGAAGTAGATGATCTTGGCATCCTCGCCGCCCAGCTCGATGGCGACGTCGGTCTGGGGGATGAGGGTCTCGACAGCGCGCTTGGAGGCGATGACCTCCTGCACGAACTCGAGGTCGAGCCACTTCGCCAGCAGCATGCCGCCCGATCCGGTGATGGAGACGCACATGGGGGCGTCGCCGACCACCGTCCGCGCGCGGACGAAGAGCTCTTTGGCCGTTGCGCGCACATCGGTGTGGTGACGCTCATAGTTTGCATAGACAAGGCGGTTCTGCTCGTCGATGACGGCGAGCTTGACCGTGGTGGATCCTACGTCGATGCCGAGGCGCAGGGTGCGGCCCGCCGCATCGAACGCGCCCGCCGGCTTGAGCTCGGCGCCGTTGGCGATGAGTTCGAGTTCAGCGTTGTCAGTCATGGTCTTCTCCTTGGTTGAGCAGCACGGACAGTGCGAAGCGGGGAATATCGAGATCGATGGGCATGCCGTAGAGATCGCCGGGGCGGACGAACATGAGCGCGGTCATGAGGCGCGCCATGGCGCCCACGCTCTCGTGCATGCCCCCGGTGAGCCAGCGCACGAGCACGCCCGACTCCGCCGAGATGGCGAACGATAGGTAGTAGTCGAGGAACGGCCCGATGGCGCGGGCGTCGATGCCGCTCATAGCGCGGCAGGCGATGATCTCGTGCGCCATAGATTTGATGCGCTCCACAAAGGCGGGGTCGCCGCCCTCGCCCATGAGCGGGGCGAGGTAGCTGCCGCGCTCCTTGAAGAACCGCAGCAGCTCGCTGGAACCCGGACACGGCTCGGCCGCGTCGATGGCGGCCTTGAGCTCGGGGAGGCGCACCGAGGCGAGCTGAGCCACAACGGGCCTGAGCTCCTCGATCGTCTCCCGCTCGATGGCATCCACCAGGTCGGGGATGTCGCGGTAGTGCGAATAGAACGTGCGACGCGTGACGTCGGCGCGCTCGGTGACCGCCGTCACCGTGACGCGCGAGAGATCGCCCGCAGCATCGATCTCGGCTGCAAGGGCATCTCGAAGCGCGGCGCGCGTGCGCACGGCTCTGCGATCGGTGGAAAGGACTCCCACGGGTCCTCCTCTCATTACTTCACAGCATGTGTATTATTACACAACATGAGAAAAGAACGGCCCGTACCGGAGGTTTCCGCACGGGCATGGAAATATTCCATGACACGTTCATGAGGGTGGGATGCGTTGCAGGATGCGGTGGCGTTATCCGATCAGGCGCATGCGCACGGCATCCCTGATGTCGGCCGAGATGCCGCAGTGCTCGAGATATGCCTCCACGCTGCCGTCGAACTCGGCATCGAGGCGGTCCAGCCAGCGCCCGAGCGTCGAAGCGCGCGAATCGTAGTGCTCGCGCTCGCTGTCGGAGCAGTCCTTGTCCCAATACCTTTGGAAGAAGGGCAGCCGCATGAGGTTCACGCGCGAGGGCACGTAGCTGGAAAGCGCGTCCCAGCGATCGCACCCGCAGAGCAGCAGGATGAGCGTGGCGAGAATGCCCGTGCGGTCTTTGCCCACCGCGCAGTGGAAGAGCACGCAGCCCTCGGGCGCTGCGGAGATGAACTCGAAGATGCTCCGCCAGGCATCGACGTTCTCGAACATCGTGTCGTACACCCAAGCCACCGACGTGGTCTCCTGCATGTCGGTTTGCGCTATGTTCACCCTGAAGGGGGAGATGTTGGCCGTCACCACGTCGTGGCCGAGAAAGGCATCGGGCCGGTCGGACACCTCCTGATCGCCGCGCAGGTCGAGCACGGTGCGCACGCCGTACTTGCGCAGGAACGCCACATCGGAGCGCGTTGCCGCCGAGAGGGAGTCGGAGCGTATGAAGCGGCGAAAGCGCGTCTGGCCGCCGCCTGCGATGGGGAATCCTCCCAGCTCGCGCGCATTGGCCACGCCCTCGAGCGGCAAGCGCTGCCAGTTGAGTTCCCAGGGCTCGGCCATCGCATCCTCCTCGCTGTTGTATGGTTTTACGCAGAATAGGATAGCAAACCGTGGCGCAAGGCCCGCCGATGGAGCATACTTGACTATATGATTACCTCATTTTCCGAGCTCGGGTTGAACGAGCAGATCCTCGCCGGGGTTGCATCCCTCGGCTTCACAGAGCCCACCCCCGTCCAAGCGCAGGCGATCCCCCTCGTGCTCGAGGGGCGCGACCTCGTGGCCTCCGCGCAAACCGGAACGGGCAAGACCGCTGCGTTCACGCTGCCGGTGCTGCAGCTCATCGCGGCCATCGGAACAGAGCGGGCGGCGCAGGCGAATCTCGCCGATGCCGTCGCGCAGCAGGTCGCAGCCGATGAGGGCCCCGGCGCCGATCAGGGTGCGCCAAAACGGAGACGCCGCCGCAGGCGCCGCAGGGGGACGGGAGCAGCGGATGCCGCAGGCATAGCCGAGGCCGCAAAGGGCTACGGCCCCTATGCGCTCGTGGTGACCCCCACGCGCGAACTTGCCCAGCAGATCGAAGACGTCACCTCGGCGGTGTGCGAGAAAACAGGCCAGCGCGCCGTCATCGTCATCGGCGGCGAACGCTTCGATCGCCAGCTCAAGGGCCTCGCAGCCGGCTGCGACCTGCTCGTCGCCACGCCGGGACGCCTCATCGACCTGATGGAGCGTCGGGCCGTCGATCTCTCCCAGGTGCGCGTGCTTGTGCTCGACGAGGCCGATCGCATGCTCGACATGGGCTTCTGGCCTAGCGTGCGCCGCATCGTGCACGCCCTGCCCAAGAGGCGCCAGACGCTGTTCTTCTCGGCCACCATCCCGCCCAGCATCAAAGGCACCATCGATGCCATGCTGCATGACCCTGCGTTTGTGGAGATCGCCCGCATCGGCGAGACCGCCGCAACCGTGGAGGAGCACCTCTGCCCCGTCACGCAGGGCCAGAAGGTGCTGCTTTTGCGCGATATCCTGGGTACCGGCGGCACCGAGCAGGCGGGCGCGCTCGATCGCGTGCTCGTGTTCTGCCGAACCAAGCAGCGCGTGGACGACGTGAAGCGCGCCCTCTCGGCCGCAGGCGTCGAGGTTGCCGAGATGCATGCGGATCGCACCCAGAAGGCGCGCGTCAAAGCGCTCGAGCGGTTCCGCGCGGGAACGGTGCGCGTACTCGTGGCTACCGACATCATGAGCCGGGGCATCGATGTGAGCGGCATCGACGCCGTCGTCAATTTCGATGTGCCGCTCGACCCCGAGGATTACGTGCACCGCATCGGGCGCACGGGCCGCGCGGGCGCCACCGGGCATGCCTACACCTTCGTCGCACCCGACGAGCTCACGCCGCTGCGCGAGATCGAGTATTTCACCGGCAAGCTCATCCCCCTGTGGGATCAACCCGGGTTTGCCTACGATGCCAACCGCATCGTGCCCAGTGCAACGCGATCGACCGTGAAGCCCAAGCGCGTCATGTTCGCGGGATCGAAGATGCGCGGACGCGGGCCGTCGCGGGGTTTCGGGCGACGATAGCAGACGCTTTGCATCTCCTCCGCATGGATGAGCGCTACACTTATGCGAGCAGCAATCGCAAAGCGTCCCCGGAGGTCCCATGATCGAGCTCCTCGGCATGTTCGTGCTCGCCCTCTCCCCCATCATCTGGCTGGTCATCGGCCTATGCATCCTCAAGCTGGAGGCATATCAGGCGAGTCTCGGCGCGTTTCTCATCGCCGCTGCGGTTGCGCTTATCGCCTGGCAGATGCCTCCCGTGCACATGGCGACCGCCGCAGCCGAGGGTTTTGCGATGGCGCTCTGGCCCATCGTCGTCGTCATCATCGCTGCCGTCTTCACCTACAACCTCACCGTGCACACCGGCGCCATGGAGACGATCAAGCGCATGCTCTGCTCGGTTTCGACAGACCGACGCGTGCTCGTGCTGCTCATCGCATGGTGCTTCGGCAACTTCCTCGAGGGGATGGCGGGCTTCGGCACGGCGGTCGCCATTCCGGCCAGCATGCTCGTGACACTCGGGCTCAACCCGGTGACCTCGATCCTCGCCTGCCTCATCGCCAACGGCGTTCCCACGATGTTCGGGTCAATCGGCATCCCCACCACCACGCTCGCCGCAGCCACGGGCCTCGATGTCGTGCAGCTCGCCTTCACGCAGTCCCTGCAGGCGCTCCCCTTCACCTTGGCCTGTCCCGTCCTCATCGTCATGCTCGTGGGCGGCGGACCCCGCGCTCTGCGTGGCGCGCTGCCCGTCATCCTCATCGCGGGCCTGTCGTTCGCCATGCCCGAGGTGCTGACCGCTCGCTTCATCGGCGCCGACCTGCCCGATGTGGTAGGCGGCATCTGCGCGCTTGTGGCGACGTTCGCGTTCGCGCTCTCCACGAAGGGCCGTGCCGTCCCCGACGAATACCGCATGGAGGCGGTCCGCGGCGACAAGCCCATCGGCGGGCTCGAGGCCCTGCGCGCTTGGGCGCCGTTCCTGCTGATCTTCGTGGTGCTCGTTCTCACGAGCAAGCTCGTGCCGGCCATCAACGGGCCTCTTTCGGCGTTCAAGACCACGGTCAACATCTATGCGGGCGATCCGGACGCCACGCTCACCTTCTCGTGGGTGAACACCCCCGGCGTGCTGATCCTTCTCTGCGGCATCGCAGGCGGCATCATCCAAGCGTGCCCGCCTGCGGAGATGGCGGCGGTTCTCGGCAAAACCTGCAGGCAGATGAGCAAGACCGTGGTCACCATGCTCGGCGTGCTCGCCTGCGCAAAGATCATGGACTACTCGGGCATGATCGCGAGCATCGCGGCGTTTTTCGTAGGCACGCTGGGCGATTTCTATCCTTTGGTCGCGCCACTGCTGGGCGCGCTCGGCACCTTCGTGACCGGCTCGGGCACCTCGAGCGAGGTGCTGTTCGGCAATGTGCAGGTGCAGGCTGCGCATTCGATCGGCGCAGACCCAACCTGGCTTGCGGCGTCCAATTCGCTCGGCGTCAGCGCGGGCAAGATGATCTCGCCGCAGAACATCGCCATCGGATGCGCCGCGTGCAACCTCACCGGCAAGGAGGGAGAGATCCTGGGCCGGATAGCGCCGTACGCCTTCGCGTTCGCGCTCGGCATGTCGATCCTGGTCTTCTCGCTCGCGTAAAGCAGCCGTAGTTTCCATCCATAACTACGAACACCGAGGTTCCCGCACGATCACCATGGCATTTATCGCGAAAATGCCCTGGTGTTTGCGCAGGGGCCTCGGTGTTCGCGCCATAGCCCGCTGCAGGCGCCCGTGCTTCTCGCCCGTTTCGTTTGGGTCTATTATTCGGGACCGCATATCGCCAAAACCTGTCCCGAACAATAGACCGAGACGGGCCAGATCTCGTCGTGCACTACCCCTTCGCGAACTCGTTTGCAAATAAGGCCTTGCAAGGCCCCAGAGGAAGGATATAATACTTTCAAGGGTCGAATATATTAAATAGTGTATATTCAACCCTCGTCCGGCTGGGGGATCGGGAAAGGGGATGCATGGACAGCATGCTGAACAAAGGCGCTCGCACGATTCGTCGTGTTGCCCATGAGCTCTGTGGCGTTGCAGTGGGTGCCAAAAT
>JAWRJQ010000082.1:0-17067 GCA_040307385.1 Atopobiaceae bacterium | reverse complement strand
TGCTCCCAGAAGGCGTTCCCAGCCTCGTTTCGCGCAAAGACGAGCATCGCGACCTTGTTGATCCCCTCATTCCGCAGAGCGATCAGGGCATGGTCGGCGAGGCCTTTGCCGATTCCCCGTCTTCGATGCTCCGGGCTCACCGCCGTGTGATATATGTAGCCCCTTCTTCCATCGTGGCCTGCGATGATCGCGCCGACCACGGCACCCTCATCTATGCAGACGAAGCATGTAGCGGGGTTCCTGTCGAGAAACGCCGCGATTCCCTTTTTGGAATCGTCCAGATCGTTGAGCCCCATGCCTGTGCACGAAAGCCAGAGCCGGTGCACGCTGTCGTAATCATCGATGGTCATTGTCCTGTATATCACGTTGGCGTCCTTGCGTTTGATTGCACGATGCTATGGGTTCGAACAGGCTGCTATGCGCCGATCACGTTCCGGGATCCTTCTTCGACAACGACGGCTTGGGAATTGCCCAGCGGGCATATGTCCAGATCCGAAAACTCGTCCATGATCAGAGCGGTCGCCTTCTTGAACGGTGCCGTGAGATAGTGCGGGAGAACGTAGAAATCGATCAGGCCCAGGCCCGCATCATCCTGTTGCGAATAATCGCTCGGCCTCTCGTCCATCCGCTCGATATAGGAGATGGCGGGCGCGCACACGATCGCCCCCGCAGACTCGCCGATCATCAGCTTGCCATTGTCAAGCTGCCGCTTCAACAGCTCGTCCACACCGGTTTTCCTCATCTGGTCCATGAGGAAGAACGAGTTTCCGCCCGTGAAGTAGATGATGTCCGCTTCCTCGAAAACCGCCCTGACGGTTGCGCGCTCCTCGCTCGAGATATCGATCTCGGCCAGCTGCGCGCCGAGCTTCTTGAAGAGCTTTCGCGCAGATCCCACATACCCCGTGTACCCTTCGCGCAGGGACGCCGTCGGCACGAACGCGACCTTCTTCGCTTCGATCTCTTCTTTGGCCATGCTTCCAACGCTCGAAAAGTGCGAGCACAGGAACAGTCTCATGATGCGTTCTCCGTTCTTGTCCGGCCTGGCAAATGGACGCTACCATCTTACACTCTGCAGGCCACGAGGACGCGGAGGATGATTGCGCCGAAGAGGAACGCGAGCATGATTCACACACGATATGGACTTGACCGCGGCTGCGGTCATCTTGGGGATGCTCCAGCCCCAAAATGCCCCTGGTGTAGCAGATTTTCGTCGGCCTCCCCGTTCGGGCGGATTTGTATGCACAAAGCGCCCTTCCGCAACCGAAAATATGCAGGCGCGGGTCCCAGAAGGATCCCCGAGCGGAAAACCTGCTACACCAGGGACATTTCGCGCCATGCGGACGGGACCGGAGGGCCGAGGGGCCAGCTGCGTCCGCAGCCATGCGAGGCTGCCCTCCCTCACTGACACCGAAGCTTCAGCGCAAACACTACCTTGGTGTTCGCGATACGTGCCGCAGTGTTTGCACAAGAGCCTCGGTGTTCGCAGAAGGGGCTGCTAAGCGCTTGCGGCATGCGCGCCTGCTTTCCTCATCGATAGAGCGATGCAGAGCAAAAACCAGACTGCACCATGGACAGCCAGGATAAGGATACCCCGCTCTGCTGATACGGCATCTCCATCCAACAGGCCCATGATCCCCTCGAAGGCGGCGGTAGATGGAACCATATAGCAGAGCAAGGAAGCGCCTCCGGCAAGACCCAGCAAAACCTTCAACAACGGAACTGCGAGGAAGGCAATCATTACGATCTTGATATAAACCACACCGGCCATAAGGCCATCGGAGAATCGTCCAACAAACAAGCCGACCAGCGCGGACACAAAGGAGGAGAGCAGAATCAGCGTCAGCATGAGCAACGCATTGTGCTTGGAGAGCCGGAAGCATATCGCAGCAGCGATGATAGCGGACAGGGAGCCGAAGATGAAGCCGACAAAGATTTTCTGCATAACGTAGTAGCCGCGCGACATAGGGAGAACCTCGTTGATAAGGGCCACGCCGTCTTCCTTTTCCGAGATGATATTCATGGCATTGAACGTGCATCCCATAAACATCGCCATAATCATCGTTGCGACGATGAAGGTGTTTTGAAATCCCGTCATCAGATCCGCTCGATCCAAAACCTGCACACGAACGTGATCCGCCTCCTTGCGCCGTTCAAAGAGGTTGGGAAGCGTATCGGCAGCTTCCCGAAACACCGCAAGTTCATCACCGGAAATGATCGTCTGTATGCCGCCTCCATTGGAAAGCACGCCAATCAGGTTAGTCGATGGCTCGTTGATGGCCGCCTCTAAACCATCCATCGTTTTGTAGGTCTCTACGGTGCCGTACCTCTCCAGCCACAGGATTATCTGCTCCGAAAGATCATATTCCAAGACTCCAAAATGGAGTTCTCCCAGGGATGACAGATCAATAGCGCCGACAAAGCTCAACGCAGCCGCCACAAGGATCGGCAAAAGAAACGACATGATGCAGAACTTGTCCCTTCGAACGCTTTTCAACTGAAAAAGCAGGCTCTTCATCGTCAGCCCTCCTTCCCCATTTCCCTGTAGAGCGCCCCCTGAACGAGGAAATACAGCATGCCGACAGCAAGGACTGCGCCGATGCAGTACACAGCGTTTATGTGCGACGTTCCAAAGTAGGCGTTTTTCAGGCCCATATACAGGTGATAAAACGGGTGATACCTCACCCACGCCATCTTCACAGAGGTGTTTGCCATAAGGAAGACTGGAGCCGCGGCAAAGACGGCGATGACAAGATAGGCAAGGGAAAACTGCTTGAAGTCCCGCAGCAGCAGGGCGCACGCGAAGCCGATCAAGGCCATGATCAGCGACAGGAGGGCCGTTTGGGCAAGGGCGGCAGGCAAGATGGCAAACGCTCCAGAAATCTCGACATTGAGCAGCGTCAGCAATGCCGCAAACACCAGATCAAAGAGCAGAAACACCGTGATTTTGGAGAGGATGAGCAGTCTTTTTTCCAGCGGCAGTATCGCATGGATGCGAATGACGCCCATGTGCTTTTCCTTGAACAGCACCGAAGCAACCCCCAGAAACCCCACCGCAATCAGCTCGATGAACAGCAGCTCGCAGGTGATTTCTCTGCGTTGCCTCATTTCCGGTGTGTTGCTTCCAACGGTAGCAGCCGCATGAGCAGAGGCTGGCTGCAGAAGCGAAAGAGCATAGTCCCTGCGGTGATTGTCGGCCTTCTCACTCCCCGCATAGAAGACCACAAGGAGGTCTCCAGAGCTTGCATCTATACCCACGCCGTTTTCATCGGCAGAAAGCGCCTGCTCCAGTTCTTCGGAAGAATGGACACGCAGTATTCGTTCAGAATACCCGGCTTGAGTCCCCGCCGGATCATACAAATAGACCTGATAGGGCCCCGCGTTCATAAAGCTGATATAGCCGAGATTGATAAACATCGTATAGAGCAGCAGCGAGCCGAGGACAACGATCGGGAATTTTCCTGCAATCAGCAGCCGAACATCCTTTTTGACAAGAGATGGAAAGGGTTTCCACAGTATCAAGACAGTCCCCTTCCCGTATATCGAATGAATACGTCCTCCAAGGTAGGTTCCTGAGAGTGGATGCCGATAATCTCGTCATGGGCGAAAGGCATGCCGTTTTCCAGCTCCGACGTCTCCAAGGTCGCCGTTTCCCGTCTCCCCTGACAGAAATACTCGACAGCGACACGGCGGCTGCTGTTCTGCTCTTTCAGGTTTTTGGGCGTGTCCAGTGCCACAAGCTGCCCGTTGCTGATGAAGGCCACCCGATCGCAGAGAAGGTCCGCATCCATCATGTTGTGGGTCGTCAAAAAGATTGTCGTTCCTTTTTGCCGCTCCTCCTCGATGATCTTTCTGAACAGAACGGCACCCGACGGATCAAGACCGCTGGTAGGCTCATCGAGAAACAGCAGCTTTGGATTGCTGATAAGCGCCCGCGCCATGCTGGCCCTTTGCCGCATCCCTTTGGAGTAGGAAGATACGGGCTTGCTTCGGAAACCCTTCGGGAACTCGAGCTTTTCCAAGATCTCGTCGATGTCCCGCCGCTGTTCCCGAGGATAGAACGAGGCGAAATAGCGCAGGTTGTCTACAGCGCTTAGATTCGTATAGAGATAGGGAAACTCGAACAAGACGCCGATCTTTTTGAAAAACTCCTTGGTATGCGCCTGGGGGATATCCACGCCGAATAGGGACGCCCGTCCACCGTGGCCCTTCAAGATGCCTGTCAGGATCTTTTGCGTTGTAGATTTCCCGGAGCCGTTCGGCCCCAGAAAGCCAAATATCTCCCCGTCCTTCACGGTGAAATCCAACCCATGCAGGGATTGTCTCTCCTTACCGTAGGAAAAGGTGAGCTTGCTGACTTCGATCATTCATCATCGCCCCATTTCCCGCATGGCGCCTTTTTCCGCTCCCGCTGGCGCGCGCTCCACCATTGCGCAAACCTGATCTTGAAAGGAAGAGAGATGACGAGCAGCACGCTGATGACCACCCACCAGTACCACGCCAACCCAAGAAACATGGTTCATTCCTCCTTACGGCTTGTTGGTGGTGCCAGAATAGAGAACTGCTATGAGCTCGAAGTGCTCTCACCGTGAAATCAGGGTGAAAAAGCATCCCGTCACCCAAGCAAAGAAACGGGATGAGCACGTTATGCGTCCGGCTATTTCGCTGTTGGAAACTGAAAGTAAAACTCTACGCCATCTTCAAGGCGCTCCACACCAAAAGGAGCCCGATACATGGAGAGGATCTGGGATACGATGGCAAGCCCCAGTCCAGAACCCCTACGCTGCTGGTCTGGACCACGGTAGAACTTGCTCCATATCTTTGAGAGCTCCTGTTCGTCAAGAGGCAGTGCCTGGTTGAAAATGGAAAAGCGTACATACCCATTCTCCTGCGTGATTCTCAGACGAATCTCGCCGCCAGGTATGACATAGTTCTTTGCGTTCTCGACCAGATTTCCGAGCACCTGATCCATCCGCCTTTTATCGGCACGGACAAAGACGTTCTCATCTGGAATCTCGTAATGGAACATGTAGTTCGTGCCAGGTGCATCTATCAGAAGGCGGCCAGCGACCGTCTCGGCCAGCTCCACAAAATCAAAGCGCTCTTCCTCCAATACCGATGCTCCCGCCTCTAGAGCGGACAGGTCCAGCAGCGAAACGATCAGCCCATCCATGCGCTCCGTGGCATCCAGAATGGCCGCTCTATACCGTTGCTGCTTCTCCGGATCCGGCTCGTCGTTCAGGCTTTCGGTATAGGCGCGGATCAGGCCGAGGGGCGTTTTCATTTCATGGGAGAGGCTGTCCGCAAGCTCCTTTCGCTGCTCCAGCAGGGCACGCTCCTTTTCCACATCGCTTTCAAGCTGCATATTTGCCGCTTCCAGCTCTTCCAAAGCAGAACGCAGGTTGGAGAACATGGTGTTCAAGCTTCGAGAGAGCTCCCCAAATTCGTCCTTTGACACCACGTCGCAGTAAGCGGAGAGATCCAAAGCGGCCATGCTCTTTGCCGTATCGTTGATCCTGCGCAAAGGATCGGAGATCAGTTTCCCTAAAACGCGATCGACGGCCATGATGCCGCCCACAAGAAGGGCAAGCCCGATCCAGAATCCAACGTCTTTCCGAATCGGAAGCTCCTCGGTCGCAAGATAGAACAGGATGATGGTGCCGACCATCAGCTTTGAAAGCATCAGGACTTTTTTCCGCACGGTACCGAAGTCGAAAAGCGCATCTATCTTTCGCATGTTCACGCCTCAAGCTTATATCCGGAGCGAATCAAGGTGACGATATGCCGTCCTTCCCGTCCCAGCTTCTGCCGTAAGGTTTTGATATGGGTATCAACGGTACGGGTATTCCCCTCGAAGTCATACCCCCAAATCCGGTTGAGCAGCTGCTCCCGGGAGAAGACCTGGTTCTTGTTTTGCATGAAGAAGCGGAGCAGCTCGAACTCCTTGTGGGTCAAACTTACCTCGTCGCCATGCACCGTGACGGCATGAGAAGATGGCTGCAGGACGATCTCGCCGATATGCAATGCGTCCTGGGCTATCGTGCCCGAACGTCGCAGCAGCGCATTGACCTTTGCCAACAGGATACTCGGGCTGAACGGCTTCGTCACATAATCATCCGCGCCATACTCGTATCCTTTGAGCTTGTCATCCTCTGCACTTTTGGCTGTCAAGAAGATAATGGGGATATCGCACATTTCCCGCGCCAGCTTGCAGACGGTAAAGCCGTCTAAATGAGGCATCATGATGTCTAGAACAGCTAGATCAACAGGATTGTTTTTCAGTACCGTCACAGCATCGACGCCATCGTCGGCGGTGATGCAGGCGTGACCCCCGCGCTTCAAGGTATCTGCGATGATGGCCTGCATGTCTCTTTCATCGTCCGCAACTAGAATGACCGCCATGGAAAGCCACCTCTTTCCCGCCACAATCCCACATGCGAACGAGCCGCATATACCAGATGTTAGCATGTCCCGGTTTGCGAGACCGAGCCGCCCTCGGGCAGGGCATATTCCCCATTGCACCTCGCTCCCGAACGCGGATACGGTCATCTTGGGGATGCTCCAGCCCCCAAAATGCCCCTGGTGTAGCAGATTCTTGCCGGCAGCCCTCTTCCGGGCGGATTTGTATGCACAAAGCGCCCTTCCGCAGCCGAAAATATGCAGGCGCGGGCCCCAGAAGGATCCCCGAGCGGAAAATCTGCTACACCAGGGACATTTCGCGCCATGCGGACGGGGCCGGAGGGCCGAAGGGCCAGCTGCAGCTGCGGAGCGCGCCTGCAGCTAGCGTCCTGCCTTCTCCACGCAGTCGGCGAGCGCCTGGGCGGCGCGGGCGGCGCCGAGCGTCGAGGCCGCATCGCGCATGAGCGCGCGTTTGGAAGCATCGTCGACAAGTGCAAGGAGCAGCTCTGCAAACTCGGGGGTGTCGAGCGCAGCATCGCCCAGCACATCGGCCGCGCCCGCATCGGCGAGCAAATGCGCGTTGACGGTCTGATGGTCGGCGGTGGCGAGCGGATACGGGATGAGCAGCGCCGGCACCGACCGCGCAGCGATCTCGGCCACGCTCGAGGCTCCGGCGCGCGAGAGCACGCAGTCGGCTGCTGCAAGCGCATCCCCCATGTTGTCGATGTAGGGCGCCACGGTCCAGCGCGCGGCCTCGTCCTCGGCGAGCGCAAGCCGCTCGACAACCGAATTGTACTCGTCCTTGCCCGTGGAATGCAGGATGCGCAGCGGGCGCCGTGAGAGCAGCTCCCCTTTGAGCGCGCAGACCGCCTGGTTGATGTGGCGGGCGCCCAGGCTCCCGCCGAAGACGAGCAGCAGCACCTCGTCATCGGCGAGGCCCATCGCAGCGCGGGCGTCGGGGCGCGAGGCGTCGACCACGCTCTTGCGCACGGGGTTGCCCGTTACGGCAATGCGATCCGTCTTGCCGGAAAACGCAGACGCCGCCTGCGGAAACGCGATGCAGATCGTGTGCGCCTTCCGCGCGGACACCTTGTTGGCAAGCCCCGCCACGGAATTCTGCTCATGCAGAAGATACGGCACGCCGCGCTTGGCGCACCAGCGCAGCAGGGGAAGCTCGACATAGGCGCCGAATCCGATGGCTACATCGGGAGCCCCCGTATGGGCAAAATGGCCGTCGAGCTCCTTCACGGCGGCAGCGATCTGCCCGATCGCTTTGACGAGCGTCCACGGACGGGCGCGGTCGAAGCCCGACACCTCGATGGGCACGAGCTCGAAGCCCGCCTGGGGCACGAGGGTGGCCTCAAGACGGCGCTGCTGTCCGAAAAACACGACCTCATGGCCGCGATCGCGCAGCTCTTCGGCAAGCGCGAGGGCGGGATTGATATGGCCGGCCGTTCCTCCGGCAGCGATGGCGATCTTCATCGGTTCCTCTTCCCCTTCTTACCTGATGTGCCGCGCAGCCTGTCCGTTGCGCTCGGCCCCAAATCGATGCGCTCGCGCGGGCGCGCGCCCGAGGAGCCTCCCTGAACGACGGTGAACGAGCCGCGCGTAAGACCGGTGGAACGCTGCTCGTACGGATCATGCGCGTCGCGGGAGCCGCGCGCATCGCCGGATCCGCCTCGACCCCCGCCAACCTGCCAGCGGCTGCGCGCCCGGTCGTGCACCGTCTCGGGAAGGCGCGAGGCGCGCGAGACCGACAGCACAAGGCCGGAGAGCATGAGGCACGACACGACCGTGGAGCCGCCGTAGGAGATGAACGGGATGGGCTTGCCCGTGAGCGGGATCATGCCCAAGACGCCGCAGATGTTGACGAAGAGCTGGATGATGACAAGGCCCGTGCAGCCCGCGGCGATGAGGCGCCCGGCGAGGTCGGGGGCGTTCTTGGCGATCTGCGCGCCCGCCCAGCCGAACAGGGCGAACACGGCGAGCATGCCGAGCGTGCCCGCAAGCCCGAGCTCCTCGCCGATAACGGCGAAGATGAAGTCGTTGTAGGCCATGGGGAGATACGAGTACTTCTGGCGCGAGAAGCCCAGGCCCACCCCGAAGAGCCCTCCCGATCCAAACGCATAGAATCCCTGGATGAGCTGGTAGCCGTCCCCGTAGTAGTCGCTCCACGGATTGAACATCGTGATGATGCGCGCACGCGAGTACGCATCGCGCAGCGACAGGGCGAGGAAGCCCGCCACGCCCAAAATCGCAAGGCCCACGACGAGGTTGCGCGGCAGGCCTGCAAGATATCCCATCACGAGCAGCGTCGCGGCGAGGATCATCGTGGTGCCCTTATCGGGCTGGGCGAGGATGAGGACGAGCGGAACCGCCACGCCCACGGCCATCAGCTTGAGGAACTGGCCGAACGTGATGGACGCATCGTCGAAATAGCGCTGCGCAAGGTTCGCAGCCGTGAGCACCACCGTGACCTTGGCGAACTCCGACGGCTGCAAGCTGAAGCCTCCGAGGTCGAGCCAACGGGTGGCGCCGTAGGCGCCTTCGGCGGAGCTTGAGAGGAAGATCGCCAAAAGCAGGACCACCGTGGCGACCCAGACGGCCGTGAGGACAGAGCCCGACCATACGTGGTAGTCGATCCGCGCCAGCACGAGCGCGGCAACGAGGCCGGCAGCCAGAAAGAGCGCCTGGCGCTTGGCATAGTAGGCGGCATCGAAGTTGGTGCCCGCCGAGATGAGCGAGGTCACCGATGATGCCGAGTAGATCATCAGCAGGCCGAACAGCGACAGCACGATGACGCAGACGCAGAAGATGAGCCGCGGCGACATGAAGCGCGCGGGCACGCCGAGGATGCGGCGCTCCACGCCCGCGCCGCTCCCGCCACCGTTTCTTTTGGCCGTGCCGCGCGCCATATGCTACATCCCGCCCGTCTCCACGATGCGGGCCACGAGCTCCTTGAACACGCGGCCGCGCTCGGTGTAGTCGTCGAACTCGTCGAACGACGAGCATGCCGGCGAAAGCAGCACCGTATCGCCCGGCATCGCGGCCGCAGCCGCCGCATCGAGCGCTTCGGCCAGATGCGGCGCCTCGACGATCGAGAGCGCGGCGGCGCGCTCCCCGACCGCCCTGTGCAGCGCCGCGGCGATGCGCGGCCCCGCCTCGCCGAAGCAGACGGCAACCTTGCAGGTGCGCGCGACGGTATCGGCCATCGACGCGAGGTCGGTGCCCTTGTCGTGGCCGCCGAGCAGCACGAGGACATGCCCTGCGGGAAACGCCGTGAGGGCTTTCTCCACCGAATCGGGATTGGTGGCCTTGGAGTCGTTGATGAAGCGCACGCCTCCCCGCTCGCCGCAGGGCTCGATGCGATGCTCGAGCGGGGCGAAGGCGGAAAGCCCGGCGCAAAGAGCGGCGTCCGAGACGCCGGCTGCGAGCGCGAGCGCGGATGCCGCGAGGGCGTTTTGGATGTTATGCTCGCCGCGGATGGGCAGCTCATCCGTCGTGATCAGCGGATGCTCCCCGCCATCGAGGCGAACGACGAGGCGCTTGCCGCGCACAAACGCCGCGCACGGAGCGTCGGGCGAGCCGTGCACGTCGAGCAGGCAGGTGCGCACGCCGCGCGCGATGAGGCGATCCGCGATGGCGCGGCACCATGCGTCCTCGTTGGACACCACGGCGAGGTCGTCTCCCCCCATGTTGGCGAAGATGCGCTCCTTGGCTGCGGCATATGCCTCCATCGACCCGTGCCAGTCCACGTGATCGGGCGTGATGTTGAGCAAACACGCCGCGCGAGGGCGCAGATCGCGCGTCTCCTCCAGCTGGAAGCTCGAGAGCTCGGCAGCAAACCAGCTGCCGGGCGCACGATCCCGCACCTCGGCCGAGACGGACGTGCCGATGTTTCCCACGAGGCGCACGTCGCACCCTCCCTGTTCGAGCAGGGCGCCCACGAGCGCGGTGGTGGTGGTCTTGCCGTTGGTTCCGGTCACCGCGATCCAGCGCTCGGGGCTCTCGCGCCACGCGAGCTCGGGCTCGCCGATGATCTCGCGGCTGTGGAGGACGGCGTTGTGGAAGAAACCGCTCACGGGAGGGATGCCCGGAGATGCCACGACGAGGTCGTAGGCGCCCCGCACATCCTCGGTGCCGAGGATCACGCGGGCGCCGCGCTGCTCGAGCGCGCGCGTTGCATCGTTCGCCTGAGCGGTAAGGCCGCCGTACACGGTCAGCGAGCTCACGCGCCCCTCGGCGAGAAGATCGGCCAGAAGGGATGCGGCGGCGGTGCCGGCGCGGCCCAGGCCCAAGACGCACACGTCTCCGTAGCACTGCACGGGCGATGCCTCCTATCCCAGCTGAAAATAGAGGGCGAAGCCTACGGCGGCGCAGGCTGCGGAGATGATCCAGAAGCGAATCACGACCTTCGTCTCGCTCCAGCCGAGCTTCTCAAAATGGTGGTGCAGCGGCGCCATCAGAAACACGCGCTTACCCGTGGCTTTGAAGCTCAAAACCTGGATGATGACGGAGAGCGCCTCGATGATGAAGAGGCCCCCCATCACGAGCGAGGTCACCTCGGTTTTGGTGAGCACGGCGAGCGCGGCGAAGGCGGCGCCCAAGGCCAGAGAGCCCGTGTCTCCCATGAAGATGGTGGCAGGATAGCAGTTGTACCAGAGGAACCCCAGGCACGCGCCGCCGATCGAGGCGGCGAAGATGGCCAGGCCGAGCTCCTCGTTGCGGAACGCGACCATCGCCATGACGAGCATGACCACCATCGTGCAGCCGCCCGCAAGGCCGTCGAGGCCGTCTGTGAGGTTGACGGAGTTCGAGAGGCCCGCCATGAGCAGGAACACGAAGAACACGTAGAGCCAGGGAATGGAGAGGGTGAAGCCGCCCACGGGGATCGAGAGCGCGAGCACGCCGAGATCGATCTCGAACCCTCCGGGGAAGGCGATCGCGGGCGAGATATGGCACACGTTGACCGCGTAGAGGCAGAACCCCACCGAGATGGCTATGAGGCCCGCCATCTTCTGGCCCGGCGTGAGGCCGAGCGAGCGCTCGTGGGCCACCGACTCGATGTCGTCGAGCAGCCCGAGCACGCCGGTGAGCAGGGTGGCCACCACGGCGAGCACCATGCTCGGGTTCCAACCGCCGAGAATGGCGCAGGTGATGAGCATCGAGAGCAGGATGATGAGCCCGCCCATCGTGGGCGTTCCCTGTTTGGTGAGGTGCCGCTGGGGGCCGTCGGCGCGGATCTGCTGGCCGACGCCCTCGCGCTTCATCAGGCGGATGAAGAGCGGCATGAGCACGATGGAGATGATGCCCGAGATGCCGATGGCGAGAAAAACCTGGTAGGTGGGGTATGATGGGTTGCCGATCATGCGAGAACTCCCTTGACGAACTCGTCGAGACCGCTGCCGCGCGAAGCCTTGGCGAGCAGCACATCGCCCTCACATAGTACGGGAACGAGCGCCTCGAGGGCCTCTGATACCGAATCGAACATCAAAATCGCGTCCTCCGAGGCACCGACGGTGCGGGCCCCTTCGGCGATTGCGCGCGCGAGACGCCCTCCGATGCAGACGATCATGTCGAGGTCCAGGGCGGCGGCGTAGGCGCCCACGCATGCATGCATCTGCGCCTCGTCCTCTCCCAGCTCGAGCATCTCGCCGAGCACGGCGAAGCGCCTGCCCGTGCACGACATCGAGGCCAGCACGGCGAGCGAGCTCGCCATGGACGCGGGGCTCGCGTTGTAGGCGTCGTCGATCACGCGGACGCCCGTCGCGGTCTCGCGCACGTCGAGCCGCATGGAGGTGAGCTCCATGTGCGACAGCGCACGCGCAGCATCATGCGCATCGACGCCCGCACGACGTGCGATCGTAAGCGCGAGCATGGCATCGACGACGGCGCTCGCCCCGGGAACGGGAAGCTCGAGGGCGATTGCCGTGCCGTCTGAGAACAGGAGATCGGCGCCTGCGGTAGCATCGTCGTGCAGGGCGATGCCGAGCTGGCGCACGTCATCGTCCTCATGCGACCCCACCGTGAACGTGCGGACGCCCGCAGGCTCGGCGAAGGCACGCACGATGAAGGGCGTGAAGTCGTTGGCGCTCGTGAGCGCAAGGGCGGGTTCGATGCCGCAGGCGGCCTCCATTCCGCTGACGATCTCCGCCTTGGCCCGCGCGATGTTCTCGCGCGATTTGAGATGTTCGAGATGGCTCACGCCCACGTTGGTGATGGCGGCGAGCACGGGACGCGCCGCGCGCGCCATGCGCTCGATCTGGCCCAGACCGTCCATGCCCATCTCGAGCACGAGCGCCTCGGCGTCCGACGGGGCGTTGAGCAGCGTGAGCGGCATGCCGATGAGGTTGTTGTAGTTGCCTGCGGTCGCATGGGTGCGATACCGCACCGACAGCGCGCAGGCGAGCATGTCCTTGGTGGTGGTCTTGCCCACCGAACCCGTCACGCCCACGACGATCCAGCCGGGGTGGCGGGTGCGCTCGTAAGCGGCGAGGCGCAGCAGGAACCCCTCGCCGTCGTCGTCCTGCGCGCGCAGCAGCGCACGGCCGTTCGCCTGCGCGTAGGCGAGCACGTCGGGGGCGGGCGCAGCCGAGAGCACCGCAGCGGCCGCCCCCGCTTCGAGGGCGGTGCGCACGAAGCCGTTGCCGTCGCTCTTCTCGCCCTTGAAGGCGACGAAGAGCGCACCCGGAGCCGCCTTGCGAGAGTCGATGACCGTCTCGCCGAAGACACGCGTATCGGCGCCGGTCAGAAGCTGCGCGCCGGTGTGGGCGGCGATATCGGAAGCAGACAGTTCCAGCATGTCGATGGTTCCTTTTTCGATCAGTTGACGGGCTGCACGCCCACGTCGTTCACGGCCTCTTCCATGATAGTCGAGAAGAGATAGGCAGACGAGGCGCTCGCGAGGAAACTGACGCCGTTGAGGCCCACGTACACGAGCACTTCGGGGTCGTCGGCGTTGGCGAACCCGCAGAGCGAAGCCGTGAAGTGCGCTCCGGTGTAGCCCTCCCCCTCCACGGACTGCTCGCCGGTACCCGTCTTCCCTGCGACATCGTAGCCGACGACCTGGCCGTTCACGCCGGTTCCGTCGGTCATGACCGCGCGCATGCAATCGACGGTCATCGCAGCCGCCTCGGGGCTGATGGCACGCTCGCCCGCTCCCCAGTCGACCATCTCGCCGCCTTGGGCGATGAGGAAGTGGGGCGTGGTGAGCACGCCGTCGTTCGCAATGGCGCCGAACGCGCGCACGATCTGGATCATGGGAATGGCGACGCTTTGGCCGAATGACATGAAGCCGCAGGTCGAGCCATCGTAGTCTGCATATCTCGTCACCATGCCCGTTGCCTCGCCGGGATAATCGATGCCCGTGGCATGGCCGATGCCGAGCGCATCCACGCCTGCGGCGAAGCGCTCGGCTCCGATGACCGACTGCGCGATCAACGCGGTGCCCGTGTTATAGGAGTTCTGGAGGATCTCGCGGACGGTGACCTGCTGCTCGTGGTCGCGCTCCCAATCATCGAAGACGTAGTCGTCGCCCACGAGGACCGTTGCCGGCACGGAGAGCACCGTGGAGGGCGTCACGAGATCGTTGTCGAACGCCGTCGCGAGCGTGATCACCTTGAAGACCGAGCCGGGTTCGTAGGAATCGGACGTGAGCCTGAGGTTGAGGGCAGCAGGATCCGTATGCTCGAGGTCTTCGAGATGCGCGAGCGGCGTCGAGCAGGCCGCGAGGATCTCGCCGGTGCGCGGATCGGTGACCATGACCGAGCCGGACTCCGCCTTGTAGGTCGAGACGGCCTCGGCGAGCGCGTTTTCTGCCGTGGTCTGGATGTTGACGTCGATGGAGATGACGATATCGGTGCCGTTCTTCGCCTCGATGATCTGCGATGCTCCGCCCGCGATGGGCACGCCGCCGAGCCCCTCCTCGACGATCATCTGGCCGTTCTCGCCGCGCAGGATGTCGTCGTAGTAGTATTCGAGGCCGGTGAGACCGTCGCCGTCGGTGCCCACGACGCCGAGGATCTGACCCGCCACGTCGCCGTAGGGGTAGACGCGCTTGGTGTCGTCGAGATAGTAGATGCCCGCGAGGTCCTCGGCTGCGAGCTCGGATGCGAGCTTCTCGGCCACCTCCTTATCGACTTTCTGCTTTATATAAACGAAGGTGGTATCGGAATTCAGATCGCCCAGGTAGTCGTACACCGACCCGCCGAGGTTCTGCGCGAGGATCTGCGCCACGCGCGAGGGGTTGTCGATGTCCATGGGGTTCGCGTAGACGGTGGTGCACTCGACGCTCATCGCGAGCACGTTGCCGTTGCGGTCGTAGATGGTGCCGCGGCGCGCGTAGAGGGTCATGACGTTGGTGCGGCGGTCCTCGGCGGCCTGCGACAGCTCGCGCGCCTGGACCACCTGGAGCCAGACGAGGCGGAGCGCCACGGCGGCGAACACCGCGAGAAACAGCACCTGGATGATCGAGATGCCGTGATCGAATCCACCCGATCCCGAACCGCCCGCGCGCGACGCACGGCGGCGGTAGCGCGCACGCGAGGCCTCGTCGTACGAGGCCTCGGATGTATTCCTGTTCCGATGGGAGCTGTATCCGTTGCGCGCCACGATGCCGGGCCCTGCCCTACAGGTCGGCTGCCAGCTGCGCCGTGTCGAGGGTGCTGTTGTGATCCGCCGCCGGGGCCTCCGCCTCAACCGCGGCCTCGGCCTCCTCGTCCGCAGCGGCATCCGCCTCGGCAACCTCTTCGGCGGACGCCTCTTCCTCGGTTTCGAGGACGATGACATCATAGGATGCCGCGTTGACCATGCCGTAGTTCTGGGCGGCGATGCGATCGATGCGGGTGGCGCTCGCCATGAGCGAACGCTCCACGCGAAGGTTGTCGTTGCTCGTCTCGTAGCTCGTGATTTGCTCGCGCATCTGCGCGTTCGAGGTGAGCTGCGAAACGGTGAGGGACGTGAGCGCAACGCGCATGGATCCGAGCGCGAAGATCAGAACGGCGCCCGCGACGACCATCTTCACGCGCGCGAGGAACTGGGATGAGACGCCTGCGCGTGCGCGGGCGTCGAGGCCTCCGCCCGTGACGACCTCGAAACGGGGTTCTGCGTCGAGTGCGCGCTGGGTGCGGTTCTCGTACAGCTCCTCGTATTCAAGTGCTTCTGCGTTAAAGGTGTTCATCTGCGTTCCTTGTTCGTATGTCTTTCGTCAGTGCTTCGTCGATGGTGCGTATGTGGCGGGTGCGCGAAGCCTAGAGCTTCTCGGCCACGCGCATGAGGGCGCTTCTCGCCCTCGGGTTCGCGTCCACTTCGTCCGGCGAGGCAGCCATGGCCTTGCGCGATCGAACGCGGACTATCGGTACGTTCCCGCAGACGCACACCGGGAAGTCCGGCGGACAGGTGCAGCCCCGGGACATCTCGGAGAAGACGTGCGACACGATGCGATCTTCGAGCGAATGGTAGGAGATGACGCAGATGCGTCCGCCCGGATTGGCCCAGCGAAGCGCTGCGTCGAGGCCCTGTTCGAGCGCGTCGAGCTCATGGTTGACCTCGATGCGCAGGGCTTGGAACGTTCTTCTCGCCGGGTGCCCTCCGGTGCGCCTGACCGCAGCTGGAATGGCGCTCTTGACGAGCTCCGCCAGCTGCAGGGTCGATATGATGGGCGCTTTGCTCCGCGCGGCTACGATTCTGGCTGCGATGCGCGGAGCATGACGCTCATCTCCGTACATGCGGAGGATTCGGATGAGGTCGGTTTCGTTGTAGTGGTTGATGACCTCGGCTGCGGTAAGGGTGTTGTTCTCCGAATCCATCCGCATGTCAAGAGGGGCGTCCTCGTGGTACGAAAAGCCCCGTTCCGGAGTATCGAGTTGCGGCGACGAGACGCCCAGGTCGAACAGAAAGCAGTCGACGCCGGGAATCTGCGCCGTGACGAGGAGGTCGTCCATCTGGGAGAAGTTCCCCTTGAGGACGAGGGTCTCGGCCTCGGGAACCTCGCGCGCGAGGCGCTCGGATGCCGCTTCGAGGGCCATGTCGTCCTGGTCGATGCCGATCAGAAGCCCCTCGGGCGCGATCCTCCTCGCGAGTTCCACCGAGTGCCCGGCCCCGCCGAGGGTGCAGTCGCAGACGACCTCTCCCCTCTTGGGATCCAGCTCGGCGAGAACATGAGAAAGCATCACGGGTACGTGCCGATATTCAGCTGTCAAGTTGCCCACGGGAACCTACTCGCGGTACAGGAGGGCGGCGAAGTCCTCGTCGGTGAGGGCTTCCTGCTTCTCGTTCCATGCGGCCGCATTCCAGATCTCGAAGTGGTCGGTGTTTCCCACGATGACCACCTCGCGACCAAGCAGCGCGTGCACCTTGGCGTCCATCTTGCTCAGGCTGACGCGTCCGGCCGAATCGACATCGGACATGACCGTCTGGGCGTTGATGTAGCGGCGGAGCGCCTCCATCTTGCGGTCGCGCGGATCGTAGCCGTCGGCGAACAGGGAGTCAACGTAGTCCCTGTGCCCCTCGGGCGTGAAGCCGTACACGCAATCCAGAACCCTGACGAGGTACACGGTGCCATCGATCTGGCGGCGAAAATCGGCGGGGAGGGTGAGACGCTGCTTGGCATCCAGGTTGTGCTGATAGGTGCCGGTTACGTACATCCTCTCCTCCTCTCGCATCGCGTCTCGT
>JAWRJQ010000081.1:0-3056 GCA_040307385.1 Atopobiaceae bacterium | reverse complement strand
TGCACGGCTTCGACTTCGCGCGGCTCATCTCGCTCTACTTCCGCGCCTACCTCGATGCCGACGATGAGGCCAAGGGCAACGTCGTCAAGTGGTTCCGGGGCGAGTACCGCACCAAGGCCGAGGCCCGCGCCGAACTGGGCGTCTCGGTGATCGTGACCGACGACGACTGGTACGACTACATCAAGCTGTTCGCGCGCTTTCTGCGCGGTGCGGGCTACGAGGGGCTCGTGGTGCTCGTCGATGAGCTCGTGAACCTCTATAAGATCCCCCATGCGGTGTCGCGCCAATACAACTACGAGAAGATCCTCGCCATGTACAACGATGCTCTGCAGGGCAAGGCGTCGCATCTGGGCATCATCATGGGCGGCACGCCGCAGGCGATCGAAGACCGGCGGCGCGGCCTCTATTCCTACGAGGCCCTGCGCTCGCGTCTCGCGCAGGGGCGTCTCGGGCGCGGCGGCCTGACCGATCTCATGGCGCCGGTCATCCGTCTGACGGCCCTCACGCCCGAAGAGCTGCTCGTGCTCGTGGAGAAGCTCGCCGCCATCCACGCCGGGCTCTTCGGCTATGCGTGCAGCCTCTCCGAGGACGATCTGGCGGCGTTTCTCGAGATCGAGCTGTCGCGTGTGGGTGCCGACACGCTGGTCACGCCGCGCGAGGTCATCCGCGATTTCATCGAGATGCTCGACATCATGCTCCAGACGCCCGGCCTCACCGTGGAAGAGCTTCTGGGCTCGGAGGGGTTCGTGCACGCGGAGGCGGGTCCCGGCAGCGCCGGCGATGCCATCGAGGGCGCTGCGGATTACGCCGAATTCACCATCTGATCCCCCATCTCGGGGGGTACCCCCCGATGGGGGAGTATCCCCGAATGGGGGTGGAGGAGGACAGACAGCTATGGCCGGTATATTCGATCGCTTCGCACCGTTCGTGCAGGACTTCGTCTACGAGCACGACTGGGAGTCGCTGCGCGCCATCCAGGTGGCCGCCGCCGACGCCATCTTCACCACCCAAGAGAACGTCCTGCTCACCTCGTCCACGGCATCCGGCAAGACGGAGGCGGCGTTCTTTCCCATCCTCACCGAGCTGTGGGAGAACCCGCCCGCATCGGTGGGCTGCATCTACGTGGGGCCGCTCAAAGCCCTCATCAACGATCAGTTCTACCGTCTCACCGATCTCTGCGCGGAAGGGGGCATCCCGGTCTGGCACTGGCACGGCGACGTTGCGGCGTCGCACAAGGCGCATCTCATGAAAAAGCCGAGCGGCATCCTGCAGATCACGCCCGAATCGCTCGAGGCCCTGCTCCTGCATCGCCATGCTGCGGTGCCCACGCTCTTCGGCGATCTGCGCTTCGTCGTCATCGACGAGGTGCACGCCCTCATGCGCGGCGATCGCGGAGCCCAGACGCTCTGCCTGATCGAGCGCCTCTCGCGCATGGCCGGCGTCCAGCCCCGGCGCGTGGGCCTCTCCGCCACCATCGGAAACCCTCAAGTCGCCGCGCACCTGATCTCCAGCGGTTCCGGACGCGGATGCGTGGTGCCGCGCGTCGAGGAGAAGGGCCAGCGCTGGCGCATCTCCATGGAGCACTTCTACACCTCCGGGCAGCAGGCCGCCGAACAGGCCGGGCCGCGCATCTCCAAGGACGGCGCCCTTGTGGTGGACGCCGTCGTGGAGAAGCCGGATGAGCCCGCGCAGCTTGCCGGCACCGCGCTTGCGCGGATCGAGGCCGATGAGCCCGTCGACGAGGCGCCCGCCAACGCCGACCCGGGCATCGGCTATATCTTCGAGCGCACGCGCGGCCGCAAATGCCTGGTATTCTCCAACTCGCGCGAGGAATGCGAGGCCGTCACCTCCACGCTGCGCGCCTACTGCGAGAAGTCCGGCGAGGCGGATCGCTTCCTCATCCATCACGGCAACCTCTCGTCGAGCTTCCGCGAGACGGCCGAGGAGCTCATGCGCGACGAGGAGGTGGCGCTCACCACCTGCACGACATCCACGCTGGAGCTGGGCATCGATATCGGCCGGCTGGAGCGTGCGTTCCAGATCGACGCGCCGTTCACCGTGTCGAGCTTCCTGCAGCGCATGGGCCGCACGGGCCGCCGCGAGCTGCCTCCCGAGATGTGGTTCGTGTACCGAGAAGACCCGCCCGAGCCGCGCACCATGATGCCCGAAACCGTTCCATGGAAGCTCCTGCAGGGCATCGCGCTCGTGCAGCTCTACCTCGAGGAGCGCTGGGTGGAGCCGCCCAACACGCGCAGGCATCGCTACAGCCTGCTCTACCACCAGACCATGGCGACGCTCGCATCCGAGGGCGAGCTCACGCCCGCCCAGCTGGCGAGCCGTGTGCTCTCGCTCTCGCCCTTCTCGCTCGTGGATGCGGACGACTACCGGCTGCTTCTGCGCCATCTCATCGAAGCCGACCACATCGAGCCCACCGAGACGGGCGGGTTCATCGTGGGCCTTTCCGGCGAGCGCATCACCAACAACTTCCGCTTCTACGGCGTGTTCGTGGAGAGCGAGGAGTATACCGTGCGTTCCGAGAGCCAGGAGCTCGGCACCGTGGTTATGCCGCCGCCGGCGGGGGAGAAGCTCGCCATCGCGGGGTCGGTGTGGATCGTGGAGGAGATCGACCGCAAGCGGCGCCTCGTGTACGTCTCGCAGGTCAAGGGCAAGGTGCCGGCATACTTCGGCGAGTGCCCGGGAGACATCGCCACACGCATCCTCGAGCGCATGAAAGGCGTGCTCGACGAGCAGACGGCCTATCCCTACCTGCAGGAGAACGCACGCGCCCGCCTGGCGCACGCGCGTCATGTGGCGCGGGCGGCAGGCACCGTACGCGCCCCTCTCGTCAATCTCGGCGGCGACGCCTGGGCGCTCTTCCCGTGGCTTGGAACCTATGCGTTCATGGCGCTCGAACGGCTCATCAAGCGCCGACTTCCCGCCGAGCTGGGTATCAAGGGCATCGACGCGCATCGCCCCTATTACATCCAGTTTCGCATGTCCGTCTCGGGCGACGAGTTCCTCTCGGCGCTCGCCCATGCGGCCGCGCACGCGTTCGA
>JAWRJQ010000080.1:0-20827 GCA_040307385.1 Atopobiaceae bacterium | reverse complement strand
CGTCGTCGCCGTGGTCGTGGCGGCGGTGGCCTGCTTCCTCATCTTCAGGCGGAAGCGCTAGACGCACCGTGCGCCGCCTCGTCGGAACCTACGCCCTCTGCCACTTCGCCGTGGATCTCTGCTGCGTGGCGACCGTGCTCTGCGTGGTGGCGCCCGCGCTCGGCAGCACGGGCATCGTCACGGCGGCCCTCGCCGTGGTGGCCTACGACCTCGTCGCGTTCATGCTGCAGCTCCCCATCGGAGCCGCCCTCGACGGATGCGCGGACGGCGTGCGGTCCGCCCTGCTCTCGTACGGGCTCGTCGCTGCCGGCGTTCTGGCGTCATACGTGCCCGCAGGCGCATGCATGGCCGCCTCCGTCGCGCTCGTTGCCGTGGGAAACGCGCTCTTCCACTGCGCGGGCGGCGTGGACGTGCTCGGCATGAGCCACGGTCGGGCAACGCCCTCGGGCATCTTCATCGCAACCGGTGCGTTCGGCGTGTTTTTGGGCGCACGGGCCTTCCTCATGTTCGGAGCCGTCCTGCGCGTCGTGCTTCTCGCGCTCATGGCGGCCAGCGCCCTGGTGACCCGGGGCCTCATGTCCAACAGCCGGACGAGCGGCATCCGGCGTCGCATCGAGGCGCCCCGTCTCGCGCCTGCGGCGGCGGGAGCCGTTGCCCTGCTCGCCGTGACGGTGGCGCTGCGCAGCTACGCGGGGATGGTCATGGCATTTCCCTGGAAGGGAGACGCCACGCTGGCGCTCGCGTCGATTCTGGGCGTGGTTGCGGGCAAGGCGGCGGGCGGGATCGTCGCCGACCGCATAGGGCTCGAACGGGCATCCGTCATCTCGCTCGGCGTGTCCGCCCCGCTGTTTCTGCTCGCGTTCGAGCACCCGGCAGCGGGCATCGTCGCAACGCTGCTCTTCAACTTCACCATGCCCATCACGCTCATCTCCCTCGCGGAGCTTCTGCCCGGCAATCGCGGGCTCGCATTCGGCATCGCGTCGTTCTCGCTTGCCGTGGGCGCGCTGCCGTCGTTTGCGGGAATCATGGCCGCAAGCGGCCCGGCCCTCGCCGCGCTCTCGCTCGCATCGCTCGCCTTCCTGCTGACAGGCCTCGCCGCCGCCCGACGGGCCCACGATGGCTGATACGCTCGCGCTGATGGCGCTGTGCCTCGCGCTCACGCTCGCCGTCGAGGTCGCAGGGGCACGCACGCTCTTCGGCATACGCGACGCCCGTGCGCTCGCCGTGATCGCGCTCGCGCAATGCGCCACCAACCCCCTCGTCGAGGCGGGCACCGTCTGCGCCTACCTGCTCCTTCCCCGCCCCTATCCCCTGGCCTTCGTCGCGGTGCTCGAGGTCTGCGCCTTCGTCGCGGAAGCGCTCATCTACCGCGCCAAGGGCGTGGGCGTGCGACCGTGGCACATGTCCGCAGCCCTCAACACCCTCTCCATATGTGTTGGATTTATCCTGTTCCCGCTGTAAGAGCGCTTCGTCGGCTATCATGGAAAAGATATGGAACAGGGGTTTACATCGCCTGCGGTCGCGCCGTCGCATGAGGTGGCGTTTTTTTGCGCCGACCTCCTCGCCTCACCTGAGCTGGCACGCGAGAAGGATGCGATCCAGCATGGCACGGTCACGGTCTTCGACCACTCGCTCTCGGTGGCGAATGCCTGCGCACGCATAGGCCGCGCGCTGCCGCTGCGTCTCGAGATGCGGGCACTCGTGCGCGCCGCCCTGCTCCACGACTACTTCCTCTACGACTGGCACGACCCTGCCGCCGCCTGGCCGCACCACGCCACGCGCCACGGCAGCTACGCGCGCGCCAACGCGGAACGCGACTTCAACATCACCGAGCACGAGGGCGACATCATCCAGAGCCACATGTTCCCTCTCGAGGGATTTCCCCGCACGCGCGAGGCGTGGGTTCTCACATTCGTCGATAAGGGCGTCTCGCTCAAGGAGACCGTCGAGGGCATGCTCGTGAAGCTCCAGCTGATCCAGAGAAGGCCGTGCCCCGATGGATAGGCTTCCCGTGCTCATAGCATCCTTCGCCGTCTATTCCTTCGCAGGCTGGCTCTTCGAGTCCATCCTCTGCTCCATCTCGGAGCGGCGCGTCATCAACCGAGGCTTTCTCAACGGCCCCATCTGCCCCATCTACGGCGCAGGCGCGCTCACCGCCGTGCTGTTCCTCTCGCATGTCGAGGGCACGGCCTCGCTCTTCCTCCACGGCGCCCTCATCTGCAGCGTGCTCGAATACGCCACCTCATGGGTGATGGAGAAGATCTACCATACGCGCTGGTGGGATTACTCCGACCGCTTCCTCAACCTCAACGGGCGCATCTGCGTGCCGGCGGCGATCCTGTTCGGGGCGGCCGTCGCGTTCGTCGTCCGCGTCGCCCAGCCGATGCTCGAAGAGCTCTTCGCGTGGATCGGCCCGCAGGTGCTGAGCGGGCTGTGCGGGATCTTCCTCGCGATCCTCGCGGTCGATGTGCTCGTCACCCACATCGGCCTCTCGGGCTTCCGCGATAAGATCGACGCCTACTGCGATCAGCTCACGCTGCAGGCTCAGGGCGTCTACGCCACGTTCGTCGAGGGCGA
This sequence comes from Atopobiaceae bacterium, assembly GCA_040307385.1. Classification (GTDB taxonomy): domain Bacteria; phylum Actinomycetota; class Coriobacteriia; order Coriobacteriales; family Atopobiaceae; genus RUG721. Next base: position 18,250 of record JAWRJQ010000080.1, on the reverse strand, counting down.
CAACGTGGTTGCCCACAACGTGCAGCGCCTCAAACGCAGCCCCATCGGCCACGTCTACGTGCGCCTGCGCACGCTCATGCCCGGACCGGTGGCCATCGAGGACATCAGCCACGACCTCGCCGCATCCTTCTCCGCAGCACTCACCGCGCAGGAGCGCCGCGTCATGGACGCCTTCCCGATCATGCGCGTGAAGCTCCCCCGCCTCCCCGACCTGAGCAAGGCGCGCGATATCGCGCTGTCCGCCCGCGATGCGCTGCTCGGCCAAAACGACGACGACGAGTAGCGCGGCGCGCTCTCGAAGCCCCTCCGCGTTTTGCCGGATCGTCCCGTTTCTTGACACAATCGGCCTGATGAATTGACACGGGCCGGCGCGCTGTCAGGCGATGGCGATCCTCGATGCACCGCTCCGCTCCATACGACGATTATCTGGGTAACCGATTAAGCGGCAAAGGGGGGCCATCGTGCAATCGAAACTCATGCATAGGGCGGAACGCAAGGCATTCGAACTCGCAGCAGATCGATTTCTCAAGAGCGCGTCGCAAGACGGCCGCGAGCAGGCGGTCCAAGATTACCTCTCCATGGCATCGAAGCTCATCGGGTCGCGCGTTCCCGGCTTCGAGAAGGGCGTTCGCCAAGCGGTCTATCCGGGATCGAAGTGGGAGCAGTGGCTGTTCCGTCTGGTGGACGAGCTCGATCCCCACGTACTCAAGACCTTCATCATGAGCGGCGGGTACGAGGCAGCGTTCCGAGGTTTTTCTAACACGGTTGAAAACGCTGAGAAGCTCGGGTGCAACGTGCCGTGGATCATCCTCTTCGACCCCACGAGCGCCTGCAACAAGCACTGCACCGGCTGCTGGGCGGCCGATTACGGCCACCAGCTCAACCTCACCTACGAGGATATGGACCGCCTCGTCACGCAGGGCGCGGAACTCGGCTGCCACCTGTACATGCTCACCGGCGGCGAACCGCTCGTGCGCAAGGCCGACGTCCTGAAGCTCGCCGGAGCGCACCAAGATTGCCTCTTCAACATCTTCACCAACGCGTCCTTGGTGGACGAGGCCTTCTGCCGCGACGTGCAGCGTTTGGGCAACATCATCTTCTCCGTCTCGCTCGAGAGCTTCGAGCCCGAGGTGAACGACGGACGTCGGGGCGACGGCTCCTTCGACGAGGTCATGCGAGCCTTCGACCTCATGCGCGCGCATGGGCTGATGTTCGGCACCTCCACCTGTTACACGCGCGACAACATCGAGCGCGTGACCTCGGACGAGTTCTTCGATCTCCTCATCGAGAAGGGCTGCCGCTACGCATGGTTCTTCCACTACATGCCCGTAGGCGAGGGCGCCTCCGCCGAGCTGCTGCCCACGCCCGAGCAGCGCGCGTACATCCTGCACCGCATCCGCGAGGTGCGCGGCTTCGAGGGCGGCAAGCAGATCTTCGCGATGGACTTCCAAAACGACGGGCAGTTCGTGGGCGGCTGCATCGCCGGCGGGCGCGCGTACTGCCACATAAACGCCCGAGGCGATGTGGAGCCGTGCGTGTTCATCCATTATTCGAGCGCAAACATCAAGGAGAAGAGCCTGCTCGAATGCCTGCAGCAGCCCATCTTCCAAGCGTATCGCGACCGGTATCCCTGGAACGGCAACCACCTCATGCCGTGCCCCATGCTCGAGAATCCCAAGATCCTGCCCCAGATGGTGCAAGAGTCCCAGGCTCCTTCCACCGATTATGTGGCGCCCGAGACCGCAGATGACCTCTGCGCGCGCACCGCACCCTACGCACAGGCGTGGAAGGGCGAGGCGGATCGCCTGTGGGAGGAGATCAAGGCCTGACGGCAAACGGCGGAACCGCCCCGCATCAGATGCGGAGCAGGTCGAGCAGGGCCTCGCGCGTGTTGGGAACCCCGTCGTCCGCCACGGCTGCAAGCAGGCTGTGGAGCACGACGCCCACGCCGGGACCCTGCCCGATGCCGCGCTCGCGCATGACATCGCCGCCGTCCACGGCCAGATCGCGCACCGAGAGCGGCGCGTGGGCGCCGAGCTCGCGCCGCATCGCCGCCGCAACCCCGTCCAGCTCGGAGCAATAGCCTCGGTACGCGAGGGCTTTGCCGAGCGCATCCGCGCGCTTGAGGTTCAGCAGCCCGAACGCGAGCGCCGCTCCCCTGCCCGGGCAGATCTCCTCGCACCGCAGTATCGTGCGGCGGATCGAACGTCGGCTGTCGGTCACGGGATAGTCGTGCAGGCGGATGAGGGCGCATGCCTCGTGCGTCACCGAGACGGGAACGGCCATGCGGCCCATGATCTCGGCAGCCACGCGCGCCCCCAGCTCGGGATGGCCGAAGAAGTGGCCGCGTCCCGTCTCATCTTCGCTATAGGTTTCGGGCTTGGCGATATCGTGCAGCAGCGCCGCCCAGCGCAGCGCCTCGCTCGCGCATCCCGCCGTGACGCATTCCATGCCGCGCATCACGTGGATCGTGTGCTCGAACGCATCGTAGGCATGGTAGGGGCTGTTCTGGGGAAAGCCTACGAGCGGAGCGAGCTCGGGGATGGCCGCCACCATGACGGGGGCCTCGGCGGCAAGCGCCCATGCCATGCGGCCCGACGCGATAATGCCCGTAAGCTCCTGTCCGATGCGCTCCTGGGCGATGAGCGCAAGGTGCGGCGCGAACTCGTCGAGCGCCTCACGGGTGCCCTTCTCAAGCTCGAAGCCGTAGCGCGCGGCGAAACGCACCGCGCGGAGCACGCGCAGGGCGTCCTCGGCAAACCGATCGCGCGCCTCGCCCACGGCGCGCACGAGGCCCGCCTCCAGGTCCGCAGCGCCGCCGAACGGATCGAGCAGGCCGCGCTCGGGATGGTAGGCCATGGCGTTGATGGTGAAGTCGCGGCGGGCGAGGTCCTCGCGCACGTCGGCCACGAAGCGCACGCTGTCGGGGTGGCGGGCATCGGAGTAGGCGCCGTCCACGCGATAGGTGGTCACCTCCACGGGCATGCCCTCTGACACGGCGGTCACCGTGCCGTGCTTCGTGCCCGTCTCGTGCACGGCCATGCCCGCCGCGCGCAGCGCCTGAGCGGCGTCCTGCCAGCGTGCCGAGCTGCACACGTCCACATCGTGCGAGGCGGAGCCCAGCAGCGCGTCGCGCACCCAGCCGCCCACGGCCCACGCCTCGTGGCCAGCGGCCTCGAGCACGCCGATCACGCGCGCGGCATAGGCGGGCAGCTGTGGTATGCATCCGTTCATTGCGGACCCTTCTCGTTCGTCCCATTCCAGAGTATAGCGTGCTATCCTCGAATGCGGTCGAACAAGCAAGTAGACAGGAGCATCCCATGAACGATATGGTCAGCATCACCTTCGACGATCTGGGAGCGTCGAGCGAGGCGTTCTTCTCGGAACGCGCCAACGTGGTGGCCAAGAACGCCGTCACCGCGCGGGGCCTGCGCGCGGTCGCACGCGTTCCGGAGGCCATGGCCGCCAACGCCATAGGCGCCTTCGACATCGAGGTCTCCCAGGGCGAGCGCACCAACCAGGAGCGCAGCGGACGCTGCTGGATGTTCGCCTCGCTCAACACCTTCCGCTACCGCGTCATCAAGAAGTACAACCTCAAGACCTTCGAGTTCAGCCAGGCATATCCGCTCTTCTTCGACAAGCTCGAGAAGAGCAACTGGTTCTTCGAGAACATCCTCGATACGCTCGACGAGCCCCTCTCCGGGCGCCTCGTCGCCTACCTCCTTGCCGACCCCATCGGCGACGGCGGCCAGTGGGACATGTTCCGCAGCCTCGTGAAGAAGTACGGCGCGGTGCCCAAGGAGGCCATGCCCGAGACCGCGAACAGCTGCAACACGCGCGATATGGACAAGTACCTCACGCGCTGCCTGCGCGGCGGCGCCAAGCGCCTGCGCCAGAGCCATGAGGCGGGCGTCGCCTTGGACGAGCTGCGCGAGATGAAGAAGCAGATGATGGACGAGGTCTACCGACTGCTCGCGACCTGCCTCGGCGAGCCTCCCTCAACCGTCGACGTGCGCCTGCGCGACAAGGACGACGAGCTCGTGCTCTCCGGAACCTTCACCCCGCAGCAGTTCTTCGCCGAAGCCGTGGGCATGGACCTCGACGCGTACGTCTCGCTCATCTCCGCCCCCACCGCCGACAAGCCGTTCGGACGCACCTACACCGTGAGCAGGCTGGGCAACGTGGTGGAGGATGGCGGCGTGCGCTACCTCAACCTCGAGCCCGCCAAGCTCAAAGAGGCCGCGATCGCGCAGCTCAAGGACGGCCTACCCGTGTGGTTCGGCTGCGACGTCGATCAGAGTTACCTGCGCGACGAGGGCATCATGGACACCGCAGCCCTCGACCTCGACACGCTGCTGGGATTTCCCGTGGAAGGCTGCATGGACAAGGCGGAGCGGCTCGACTACGGCGAGAGCATGATGACGCATGCGATGGTGCTCGAAGGCGTCAACGTGGATGCGGACGGCGCGCCCGTCATGTGGAAGGTCGAGAACAGCTGGGGCAAGGACCATGGGCGCAACGGGTTCGACACCCTCTCCGATCCGTGGTTCGACGAATACGTCTACCAGGTGGTCGTCGATAAGAAGTACCTCGACGGCGAGGACCGCGCCATCTACGAGACCATGGAGCCGACGGTGCTCGAGCCCTGGGATCCCATGGGGTCGCTCGCATAGCCTCCCCTTCCCCATCGGGGATACTCCCCCGATGGGGAATATGCGTCTGAGGGGTCAGAGACCTCGCTGGGCGAGAAAGGCGTCCACCTCCGCCGCCTCGGGAATCGAAACCGCTGCACCCGGACGGGTGACCGCGATCGCCGATGCGGCGGCGGCACGCCGCATAGCCGGCTCGGGTCCGTCCCCTGCGGCAAGACTCGCCAGCAGATAGCCCGTGAAGGTGTCGCCCGCCGCCGTGGTGTCCACGACATCGACCGCGAAGGCGTCCTGGCGCACGAGCTCGTCGCCGTGCAAGAAGACCGAGCCCTTCTCGCCCAGCGTCAGGATGAGCGTGGCGTGGGGGTGGCGCGCGTGGAGGCCGTGCAGCAGCTCGTCCGCATCCGCATCGCCCGCGAGGCCCGTCAGCATGGCCGCCTCGACCTCGTTCAGGATGAAGACGTCCACCTTGCCCAGATCGACCTCGTCCAGGGCCGCGTCGGCGGGTGACGGGTTGAGCACGATGCGCATACCCCGGCGCCTGCCCTCTTCCACGATGTGACGCAGGGAGCTGATCTCGTTCTGCAGCAGCAGCCACTCCCCGGACTCGGCGCCGGCGAGCACCTCGTCGGCGAAGCCCTCGTCGATGGCCCTGTTCGTGCCGCCGTAGAGGATGATGCAGTTGCCGCCCGCCCTGTCGCGCTGGATGATGGCGTTGCCCGAGCGCAGCGTGCCGCTCACGCGCGTGAGGCTCGTGTCCACGCCGTCCGCATTCAGCAGATCGACCAGAAAGCGCCCGTCCTCGCCCACCTGGCCGGCATGCGAGACGTCCGCCCCGGCACGGGCGAGCGCGATGGACTGGTTGAGCCCCTTGCCGCCGGGATAGCGGGTGAGCGCCGTCGAGGCGATGGTCTCCCCCGCCGTCACGAAGTGGTCGACGTCATAGACGAAGTCGATGTTGAGCGACCCGAAGTTGAGGATGCGCATGCGCCTGCCTCCTTTGCCGCATGGTCATTCGTAGCTGGCGAGCGTGGAGCACACCAGGTCGATGTAGCCGTCGTAGTCCAGCTCGAGCGCCGCCTCGGCGTTGGGTTCCTGTCCCTTGAACCCCGTCTGGGGCGAGCGCGCCACATCGAAGACGGGGTCGGGACCGCAGAGATGGCGATAGTCGCACACGGTCATGCCGCGCGTGAGGCTGCCTGAGAGCTCCACATCGATATGCATCGGCATCGCCTTGATCAGCGTCGGATCGATCTCCCAGGCAACGGCGCAGGCATCGTGCATGCAGGCGACGGTGGGATCGTCGAGCCGGCGGCCCGACGACATGAAGAACTCCGTGAGCTCGGCTGCGAACGTTGCCGCCTCCGTGCCGATGCTGCGAAAGCGCTCGACCGTCGCTTCGGTGAAGCCGCACTGCCGCGTGAGGTTGAGGCCCGTCATCTTGACGTGCAGGCCGCTCCTGAACACGCGCGCCGCGGCCTCGGGATCCACGTAGATGTTGAACTCCGCCGCCGGGGTCCAATTGCCGAAGGTCACCGACCCTCCCATGATGCAGATCTCCTCGGCACGCTCGGCGATGCGCGGCTCACGGTTGAGCGCGGCGGCGATGTTCGTGAGCGGGCCCGTGGCGATGAGCGTGACGCCCTCGGTGCCCATGACGGTATCGACGATGTAGTCGACGGCATGCCGGTCCTGCACCTTATGCGTGGGCTCGGGCCGCACGGGGCCGTCGAGCCCGCTCTTCCCATGGAACATGGGGGCGGTGACCAGAGGTGCCACCAGAGGCTGGGCGTGGCCGGCATAGACCGGCACGTCGTCGGCGCATCCGATGGCCTCGAGCACCGTGAGGGCGTTGCGCGTGACGTTCGCGAGCGGGCTGTTGCCGCCCACCGTCGTGATGCCCAACAGCTCGAGATGGCGTGCCGCCAGCATGATGGCGAACGCGTCGTCGTGACCCGGATCGCAGTCCAGGATGACCTTCTTCCTCGTCATATGGCTTCCTCCTCGCATTCGTCGTCGTATTCGTCGGGTATTCGCTCCTAGGCCTGCTCCGCAGCGTCACGCTCGGGGCGTGAGCGCCGCCGGACGCCCTCGTGCAGGCGCTTGCGCTCCCTGCGCTGGACGTTGATGGAGAACACCACCAGGCCCACGATCGTGGCAAGATAGGGCAGGGTCATGACCAGCTGGTCGGGGATGCCCAGCGTGCTCGCATAGGTGGAGAGCGCATAGAAGAACCCGAAGAGCAGCGACGTCCCCAGAGACCCTACGGGCGTATTGTTGGCCATCGCCGTGGCGGCGAGCGCGATGAAGCCGCGCCCGCCCGACATGCCTTTGGAGAAGTACGGCAGGTAGGACATCGACAGGTACGCGCCGGCGATGCCGCCCAACAGCCCCGATATCACGAGCGCGATCATCTTGGTCCGGTTGACGCTCACGCCCACCGAGGCTGCGGCATCGGGGTTCTCGCCCACGCTGCGTATGCGCAGCCCGAGCCTGGTCTTGTTGAGCAGGGCCGCAAGCAGCGGCACCGCAAGGTAGGCGACCCAGGCGAGGATGCTCTGGTTGGAGATGATCGTGCCGATGAAGGGGATGTTCGAGAGGACGGGCACGGTGACGGTGGGCAGCGTGCCGCTGTGCAGCGACGTGGTAGCCGAACGGTCGCCTGTGAGAACGTACATCAAGAACGCGGAGAGACCGGCGCCGATCAGGTTGACGGCGATGCCCACCAGGATGATATCCACCTTGAGGTACAGCGCGAAGTAGGCGACCACGAGGCCCATCACCACGCCGGTCACGAGGGCGACGAGAAGCCCCACCCAGATGATGCCCGTGTACGCCGACCCGATGACGCCGAAGAACGCCGACATCACCATGATGCCCTCCATGCCCAGGTTGGTGCTCCCCGCGTTCTCGGCGATGGCGCAGCCCAAGGTGGCCAAGAGGATGGGCACGGTGGTGCTCAGAACCGTGAAGTAGAAGTTGGGGTTGGAGAAGATGCCCCCCAGAACATCGAGGAACCCGCTCATGCCGCTACCTCCTCGCCCGCCGCCTCGCGCTCCTTGCGCTTGCGGTCGGCATCCGCGAAAACCATCTTCCTATAGGTGCCGGAGAGGAACTTCTCGGCCATGAGGAACAGGACCATGACCCCCTCGAAGACCGAGACCAGGTCGATTTGGACCCCCGCCTTGAACGACATGACCCAGGCGCCCGTCCTGAAGTACGCGAGGAAGACGGCGGCAAAGGGCAGGTACTTGGGGTTGTTGCGCGCGAATATGGCCATCGTCACGCCGTCCCAGCCGAAGCCCGTGAGCGTCGTCCACTGGAAGCGGTCGTAGAGGCCGAGCATCTGCACCGCCCCCGTCATGCCGCCGATGGCGCCTCCCATGAGCTGGGCGACGAGCGCCAGCCCCGAGACGCCGAGACCCGCGTAGCGTGCGAAGTTGGGGTTCTGCCCCACCATCCGCAGCGAGAAGCCCAGGCGCGTCTTGTACAGGAGGACGTAGGCGAGGATGACGATCGCCACCGAGAGGATGAGGCCCGCATGGATCTTGGTGCCCGGGATGAGCACGGGCAGACCCGCCGCGGGCCCGATGGGATAGGTGTGCTGGCTGGACGCGGGATCCTTGAACACCCTGAAAAGGAGGAACAGCCCCACGTAGAGGCAGACGTAGTTCATCATCAGCGTGGAGACCACGATGTTGGCCTTGAACTTGTACTGCAGAAGCGCCGGGATGGCGATGATGGCGAAGCCCACCGCAGCGCCCAGCAGGATCGAGAAGACGGGGCTCAAAACGGGCAGATCGGGCATGAGGTAGATGCCCGAGACGGCGGCCATCAGGCCTCCCAGGTAGATGGCGCCCTCGAGGCCCAGGTTGAACTGGTTCGTCGCGAACATGATGGACACGGCGGCGCCGGTCATCATCAGCGGGATGATGACCTCTATCATGTGGGAGAAGTAGGACGGCCCCATGAACGGCGCCGCGACGAAGTACGTGAGCGCCCGTGCGGGGTCCGCCGCCGTGAGCGCGATGAGCACCACGGCCACGCCCAAGCCGATCGCGACGGCGACCGCCATGCGCAGCATCTCGTGCCTGGTCTGGACGCTGATGGCGCCCAGCCGCCTGGAAACGGCCCCCAGGCCGCTCGTATCCTTAGACAAGGTACGCACCCCCCGTCTGCTCTGCGGACATCTTCCTGACGCCCAGCATGTAATAGCCCAGCTCTTCCTCCGTGACCTCGGTGAGGTCGGGAAAGTACGCCACGATCTCGCCGCCGAAGACCACGAGCAGGCGATCCGAAAGATTCAGAAGCTCGCCGAGATCGGCGGAGATGAGCAGGACCGCGCTGCCTGCATCGCGCATGCCGACCAGGCGGCGGCGGATGGAGTCCGTGGCGCCCACGTCTATGCCGCGCGTCGGCTGATCGCACACGATGAGCTTGGTCGCAGCCGTGAGCTCGCGCGCCACGACCACCTTCTGGATGTTGCCTCCCGACAGCATGCCCACGCTCTGCTCGCCGCTGTCGCACAGGACGTCGAAGTCGGCGATCCATGCGTCGGTGTCGCGCCGAATGGCATCCTGGTCTAGGAAGAGGCCCCTGTTGTAGCGCGGCAGCGCCGCCTTGCCCGCGAGCATGTTCTCGCGGATGGAGAGGTTCGCGGCGATGCCCGTCGTCATGCGGTCCTCGGGGACGTAGGCCAGGCCGGCCGCGCGAAGCTCGGCGATGCTCATGCTCCGCACATCGCGGCCCTCGAACTCGAGGGTTCCCGATCCGCCCGTGGCGAACCCCGTGATGGCATCGACGATCTGGGTCTGCCCGTTGCCCTCGACCCCGGCGATGCCCACGATCTCGCCCGAGCGCACCGAGAACGACACGCCGTTGACCACCTGCTTGCCGTCCTTATCGAAGGACACCAGATCCTTGAGGGCGAGGACGGCCTCGCCGGGCTTCGCAGGCGCCTTGGGAACCTGGGTCTCGACATCGAGGCCCACCATCAGGCGGGAGATATCGGCCTCCGAGACATCCGCGACCAGATGGGTGCCCACCGTGCGCCCGCGACGGATGACGGTGATCCTATCGCAGAGCGACTTGACCTCGCCGAGCTTGTGGGAGATGAAGATGATGGTATGCCCGGAGGCCTTGAGGGCGCGGAGCTGCTCGAACAGCTCGTCGGTCTCCTGCGGGGTGAGCACGGCCGTGGGCTCGTCGAGGATGAGGATCTCCGCGCCGCGCACGAGCGCCTTCAGGATCTCGACCTTCTGCTTGACGCCCACCGTGAGGTCGCGGACGCGCGCCTGGGGATCGACGTCGAAGCCGTAGCGCTCCGAGACCTCCCGCGTCATCGCCTGCGCGCGGGCGGCGTCGAAGCGCAGCCCGCTCGCAGGTTCGATGCCCAGCGTGACGTTCTCGGCCACCGTGAGCGACGGCACGAGCATAAAATGCTGGAAGACCATGCCGATACCGTGCTCGATCGCGACCTGCGGCGAAGAGAGGTTGACTTCCTCGCCTTTGACGATGATCCTGCCCTCGTCGGGCTGCTCGACGCCGTAGAGCTGCTTCATCAGCGTCGATTTGCCGGCGCCGTTCTCACCGCAGATGGCATGGATCTCGCCCTTGCTGGCAGAGAAGCACACGTCGTCGTTGGCCATGATGCCGTTACCGTAGACCTTGGTGATATGTTCGAGTCTGAGGAAGTCGTCCCCCACCCCGATCGCCTCCGTTCGTGTTCGCAGATCGGCCCCGGCGCAAGGCCGGGGGCCCCTTCATTAGAACGTGGTATCGACCGTGATGGTGCCGTCGATGATGTCCTGCCGCGCCTGCTCGATGGCCGCGAGCTGATCCTCGCTCAGCACCGCCGTGGTGGCGTCGGTCACGGCGAAGCCGACGCCCTCCTCCTCCAGGCCGTAGGTCTCGACGGAGCCGTAGGGCAGATCTCCCGCGAGCTCGCGGCCGGCCGCGCGCAGGAAGGTGTTGTTGACGTTCTTCAGCATCGAGGTGAGGGTGTGGGCCGCCTTGGCTGCGTCGCCTTGGGATGCCCAGAACTCGCCCTGGTCGCCGTCGACGCCGATCACGTAGTAGCCGTCGCCCATCTCCACCGCAGCATCGAACGCCCCCAGGCCGCAGCTGCTGCAGCACGAGAAGATGACGTCGTATCCCTGCTGGTAGAGCGCCTTGGCGTGATCGTGGCCTATGGTCGAGTCGCTGAAGCTCTGGGTCCAGTCGTCGATGACCTCGATGGAAGGATCCACGGCCGCGACGCCCTGCTTGTATCCCACGAAGAAGTCTTGGAGGACCTTGTTCTCCATGCCGCCCATGAAGGCGACCTTGCCGGTCTTGGTGGCATAGGCTGCCGCCATGCCCACGAGGTAGGAGCCCTCGTTCTGGGCGAAGAGCATGCCGTAGACGTTATCGTGGGGATTCGCATCGAAGTCCCACGACTCGTCGAAGAACCATATCTTGGTGTCGGGGTACTGCGTGGCGATCTTGTCGGCGTAGGAAACCATGTCGAAAGTGCCCATGACCATGATGTCCCAGCCTTCGGAGGCGATGTCGAGCGCCGTGGACTCCCACACCGAGGTGTCGTAGGTCATCTCGCGTACGTCGGTTTCGAACTGGTCGCCGTACTGGTCGGAGATCATCTTCATGCCCTCGGCGCCCGAGTCGAAGAACGATTTGTCGCCGAGCGTGCCGTTGATGATGTAGACGATGCGCTGCTTCCCGCCCGCATCGCCCTCTCCGCCCGAAGTGCCTCCGCCCTGCTGTCCGCCGCACGCGACGAGGCCGAGCCCCGCCATGACCGCGCCGCCGACCGCCAGAAACTGCCTTCTGTCCATAGTTCCCTTCATTGCTTTTCCTCCTTCTGCGCTCGCGAAAACGATTCCGCATTCCCATGGCCCGGATCCGGGCGTCATTCTTCCTGCTCGGCAAGCTCGCGCGCAACCGCCGCCGTCCTCTCGGAGAGCTTGCGGATGCTCAGCACCTTCATATCCCGCACGTAGGTGTCGAGCCGATCGCCGAAGGGCTCGATCCAGTAGCCGGGAATCGCATCGAAGCCGTGGATCGTGCCCCACACGGTCATGACCTGGGCGGCCACGCAGTCCACGTCCTGCCCGCAGCCGCCGCAGATCTCGAGCGTGCGCACGAAGTCGTCGCCGCCATACCACAGGGCGATCACCTCGATGGCTGCGTTGGGATAGGCATGCACCCAGTTGTAGCGCTCGGTGCGCCGCTCGCAGGGACGCCAGGCGTCGAGCCAGGTCTCGTGCGAAGCGCACTGCGCGAGGGCGAAATCGAGCACGTCCCTGTACTGGCTGTCTGCCGGGATGAGCCGTATGGCGTCTTTCAGCAGCGTCCGCACGTCGCGCTCGGAGAAGGCCATCGAGCAGAGCAGCGCATTGAAGACCTCGCCGAGGATGCCGTTGTGGCAGTGCGATATCTCGGCGTCGTGGAATGCCGCCTCGGCCGCCCTTGCCGGGTTGCCGGGCCAGATCTGCCCGCAGATGACGCCTCGCATCTGGGCGCCTATCCACTCGCAGAAGGGATTGTTGAAGCGGCCGCTCTCGGGCGGCATGATGCCGCAGCGCAGGTTGCGCAGGGCCATGTCCTCGGCCGACCAGCCGAAGCCGATGCGGCTCAGCCACTCATAGGCGATGTCGCGGTTCGTGGTGGCCCTGCCATGGCGCTCGTACGCCGCCAGGAGCGCGAGCTCGTAGGTGATGTCGTCGTTGTAGGTGTTGGGCTTGCGCAGGTACCTGTCGAGCGTGCCATAGGCCTTGGCGATGTTGTCGGTGGTGTAGCCCTCGAGGCAGGTTCCGTAGGCCCCGCCGATGATCTGGCACATCCACCCGGCGTGGATGCGGTCGAGAAGATCCTCGCCCATGTCGATCGTACGGGCGGCGGGAAGCTCCGCAGCGGCGGCGTAGTCTTCGAAGGTGTCGTAGAAGCCGAAGCGCCAGTAGTCGGAATCGGGGTCGATCTCGGCATTGCGGCAGGCCTCGAACAGGGCGTGCGTGGCGCGATGGAGACCCGTCATGTCATCGTTGGCGAGTGCGGTGAGACCTTCCATCAGCAGCTCGTCGGCATGCTGTACGCGCCTGCCTCGGTTCTCCGTCGCCTGGATGGCGGCGACGGCAAGGACCTCCCGCGCGAGCGAGCCGGGAACCTGCGACCCCCAGTAGATCTTGATAGCCGCATCGAGCTGCTCGTCGAGAGGGGCGATCTGCTCCTCCCACAGCAGCTCGTTGTCGTCGGCCAACCGACGGGGAAGCTGGCCGTCTCTCCAGCGGCGTTCGAGCTCCCATGCCCTCATGACAACCACCGTCCTCCTCCAACCCGTGGACCGTCCGCTTACGAAAACATTTTCGTAAAATGTTTTCTCTTACTGCGCACCTATGGTATAGTGGCCGTGGCTCAAGGGGCGCCGCGACCTATGGCATGAACCGCCAAACGGTACGCTTTTCTCGGGTGGACGTAGGAGGCGGCCGCCTGCGGCCGCCGTCGCGAGAGGACCCTGGACCAGAGGGGGACAGCTTGGACATCAAGGATATCGCCCGCATCGCAGGGGTGTCGCCCGCCACCGTTTCGAAGGTGGTGAACCGCAAGGACGAGAGCATCAGCGACAAGACCCGCAAGCGGGTCCTCGAAGTCGTGCGGCGGCACCACTACGTGCCCTACTCATCCGCCTCGAAGCAGGGCCCCGGTTGGTTCGTGGGCGTCGTGCTGCGAGAGCCCGTCTCGTTCGACTCGATGCTCGACGGCATCATCCAGGCCGCCCAGCGCAGAGGCTACGTGCCCCTCGTCCTCGACAGCTACTCCGACGCCGAACAGGAGGCGAGCAACATCGACGCCGTCTGCGCGAGCGGATGCGCCGGCGTCATCTGGGAACCCGTGGGCGACGGGAGCGAGGAACTGCTCCCCCAGCTCGAACGCGCGGGAATCGCGCAGCTGCGCATCGGCACCCATGGGGGCAGCGAGTCGCTGCTGCAGCCGTACTTCGAGGCCGCCTGGCACATGACCGAGGAGCTCGTGAAACGCGGGCACAAGCGGATCGGCTGTCTCGTCTCGCAGGGGCGGCGCATCGGCGAGTTTCTCGCCGGTTATAGGCACTGCCTCGAGGATCACGGCCTGACCTACCGCGACGACCTCGTCTTCCATGAGGTCGGGCAGGACGTCGCGCGGGTGATGGCAGCTCACGGGATGACGGCGGTCGTCTCATCGCACTTCCGCAACGCCGTGCGCTTCTCGCAGCTCATGGACACGCTCCACTATCACATCCCCGCCGATGTCTCGCTCGTCTCGCTGCGCAACGACAGTGCGCCCAGCGAGACACCCTCCGACGGAGCCGAGATATCAACGCTCTCCATCCGCAACGCCGACTACGGCTCGTTTCTCTGCGACAAGCTCCTAGCCGCCATCGAGGGCGACAATGAGCCGCCATCCTTCGTCCAGCAGTTCGCGCTCGAGGGCGAGGACACGGTCGCACCGCCGCTCAGGACGGGCGACGAGAAGGTGGTCGTGGTCGGGAGCCTCCACATCGACAGCTTCATGCTCATGCCGACGCTGCCCCGCGAGGGGGCGACCACCAGCACCACCAGGACGCAGACCTGCCCGGGCGGGAAGGCGGCGAACGAAGCGGTGGGCGTCGCGAAGCTCGGGCACAGGGTCGCGGTCATCGGCAACGTGGGCTCCGATCTCGATGCGGACGCCCTCTACCGGGAGTTCAAGCGCTGGGGCGTCGATTGCGCGGGCGTCCATCGCGTCGAGAAGGCCGAGACGGGGCGGGCGCTCATCTTCATCGATCAGCAGGGCGAATCGATGATCTCCATCCTCTCGGGAGCCAACGCGAAGCTCACCGCCGCCGACGTGCGCAGGCGCGCGGACGAGTTCGACAAGGCCCGGTTCTGCCTCGTCCAGACGGAGATCCCCCTCGACGCCGTTCGCGAGGCCTGCCTCATGGCGCGCGAGCGCAACGCGCCGACCATCCTGAAACCTTCCTCCTGCGGGGAGCTGCCCGACGATATCGTGAGCCTCGTCGACTATCTCGTTCCCAACGAACGCGAGCTGCACGACATCCTCCCCGGCCCCGGGAGCATGCAGGAGAAGGCGCGTATGCTCCTTGCACGGGGGCCCCGGGCCGTCATCGTCACCCGAGGCAGCAAGGGCTGCTTTCTCTGCACGCGCGAGTTGGAACGCCATTACGCGCCGAGCGACTTCAGCGCCGTGGACGACACCGGAGCCGGCGACGCCTTCGTGAGCGCGCTCGCATCCTATCTCCTCTACGGGGCGGAGCTCGACCGGGCCATCCGCATCGCGAGCTATGCCGCCGGCTACAGCGTCACGCAGCACGGCGTGATCCCGTCGCTGATCGACCGCTTCACGCTCGAGCTCGCCGTCGCGGACGGCTCTGCGGGCGTGGGAGCCGCGGTAGACGCGCAGTAAGCGGCATCAGAGCTCTGCAAAACGGGGTTCGCGGGCATGGGCGAGCTCGTCGCCTGCGGCATAGGTGCGCAGTGCGTCCATGAACGGCACCTCATCGCCCGCGCGAAATGCGCAGGTGAGCTGGACGTCCTCGGCGAAGAGCGCGTCTTTGACCTTGCCGCCCGCATCGGCGACCATGCGGGACACGCGGTCGTACGACGCATACGGGATCTGCACGACCACGGGCGTGACCAGGCTCATCTCCACGATCAGACCGTCCGTCTCGGCGGCTGCGAGCGCATCCTGCACGGCGGCGGCATATGCGCGCATGAGCCCTCCCGGCCCCAGGAGCGTGCCGCCGAAGTAGCGCGTGACCACGCAGCTGACGTCGGCGAGACCCGCGCCGCGCAGCACCTCGAGCGCCGGCATGCCCGCCGTGCGCTGGGGCTCGCCGTCATCGGAGCAGCGCTCGGCTCCGCTCGCGAGAATCCATGCGGGCACGTGGTGGCGCGCATCGTGATGCAGGGCGCGCATCTCCGCAAGGTGCGCGGCGGCCTCGTCCTCGCTCCCGGCGCGGCGGATGCTCGCGATGAAGCGGCTTCTGCGGTCCTCGTGCTCGCCGACAGCCTCCGCAGCCGCCTTGATGGTCATGTAGCCTTGACGCAGCATGGCTCTCCCCGTTTGACTGGTGGATTGATTCTAGCATCCGGACGACGGCGCCGCTCCCCGCAGCATCCCGCTCCGCAGCCTCCATCGCCGCCCTGCTCCGCGAGAAACCGGGGGAACCCCTTCTATTACGAGATTGCTTCGGTTCCGCCCGCACCGCTCCGGTTGCAGGGGCTTGGCGGTATCATCCCCTCGGTTCCAACCGAAGGGAGCGCGCCGTGCTCGCGAAGATCCTCATGATGGTCGCCTTCATCGCCGCCGTCGTCACTATCGGCCTCAAGGCCCGCACGAGCACGGGCAGCGTCGAGGGGTTCGTCCTCGGCGGTCGCAACGTCGGCCCGTGGCTCTCCGCCTTCGCATACGGCACGAGCTACTTCTCCGCCGTCATCTTCGTGGGCTACGCGGGGCAGTTCGGCTGGAAGTACGGCATCTCCGCCACGTGGATCGGCGTCGGCAACGCGTTCGTGGGAAGCCTGCTCGTCTGGGTCGTGCTGGGCCAGCGCACGCGCCGGGTAACGCATCGTCTGGGGGCCGCCACCATGCCGCAGTTCTTCGGCGCGCGCTATGGCAGCGATGCGCTGCGCGTGGCTGCCGCGGCCATCATCTTCGTGTTCCTCATCCCCTACACCGCCTCGGTCTACAACGGCCTTTCGCGTCTCTTCGAGATGGCGTTCGGCATCGATTACACCGTCTGCATCGTCGGCATGGCCATCGTGACCTGCATCTACGTCGTGCTCGGCGGATACATGGCAACCGTGCTGAACGATTTCGTGCAGGGCGTGGTCATGCTCGCGGGCATTACGGCCATCATCGCCGCGGTTCTCATCGACAACGGGGGTTTCATGGAGGCCTACACCGCACTCTCGCACATCGAGACCGAGAGCACGTCCATGCGCGGGGCGTTCGCGGCGTTCCTGGGTCCCGAGCCGTTGAATCTGCTCGGCGTGGTCGTGCTCACGTCGCTCGGCACGTGGGGCCTGCCCCAGATGGTGGGCAAGTTCTATGCCATCAAGAGCGACGAGGCCGTGCGCCAGGGCGCGATCATCTCCACGATCTTCGCCGTGATCGTGGCGGGCGGCAGCTACTTTCTGGGCGGTTTCGGACGTCTGTACGCCGATCAGGTCGTCTTCAACGCCGCCACCGGCGCGCCCGTGTACGACTCGATCGTCCCCTCCATGCTCTCCACCCTGCCCGACCTGCTCATCGGGCTCGTCATCGTGCTGGTGCTCTCGGCGAGCATGTCCACGCTCTCATCGCTCGTGCTGACGTCGTCCTCCACCCTCACCATCGACCTCATCAAGGGCCGCTTGGTCAAGGACATGGGCGAGAAGCAGCAGCTGTTCTGGATGCGGGGCCTGCTCGTGGCGTTCGTCGCACTCTCGGCCGGCATCGCGCTGTGGCAGTACACGTCGCCGGTGAACTTCATCGCCCAGCTCATGGGTATCTCATGGGGCGCTTTGGCCGGCGCCTTCCTCGGACCGTTCATCTGGGGCCTCTACAGCAGGCGCATCTCGAAGGCCGCCGTATGGGCGAGCTTCGTCTGCGGCGTGGGCCTCACCACCGCGAACATGTTCGTCGGCTTCATCGAGAGCCCCGTCAACTGCGGCGCCCTCGCCATGACGCTCTCGCTCGCGATCGTGCCGCTCGTGTCGGCGTTCACGTCCGCGGTGCCCTTCGAACTCGATGCGCCCCTGGCGCCCCGCGAGCTGTAGCCGGAGCGGGAGCGAAGCCGGGCCGGGCCGTGTCAGGCCAGCTGCAGCGAAAGCGCGATGAGGATCTGCCCGATGTAGTAGAGCACGAGGTAGAGCGCGCGATGCTCGAACTGCGGGCTGCGCCCGAAGGAGTTGATGATGTGGATGATGTCGCTCGCAAGGAAGAGCAGCACCCCCGCAGCGAATGCGAACGGCTGCGCTCCGAAGCGGGCGAACAGCGCCGAGAGCGCCAGGAAGCTGAGGATCGTCAGCGCGCCTAGGTAGATGACGGTGATGGCCCGGGCCGACTGCCGCTGCCGCGGCTTGATCTGCAAGCTGATCCAGCGCATGATGACATACGTCGCCGCGACGCCGATGATCACGAACAGCCACGGAACCGCCGCACGGGGCCATATGGCACGCGTATAGAGCATGTGCCCGATCAGAAACACGATCGTGCCGCAGGTGAAGAACAGCGCTTTGCGCTTCTTGTACACATATCGCAGGTTGATCAGCACATCTGCCGCAGCGCCCACGGCAAGGCCCGCCACGACGAAGCCTGCGAACCGCGCATCGGCCGCACCGCCGAGCCCGACGATGCCCAAGATGACGAAGCAGAGCGAAGCGGCGCCCTTCAGGAAGACGCCGACCACCCACATCTCGCGGTACTCGGCGACGATGAACGCGGCCATGAGGATGAGGCAGAGGACGGCAAGCCATAGATGAGTCATCGCTTCACGCTCCCGCGCCGAGGGTTTCGACCACACATCAAGCTTAGCGCGTATGCGGCGGCGTGCAGAAAACGCATCCGCGAGAGGAGCCGCTTGC